>CAZQLC010000013.1:0-15117 GCA_964594025.1 uncultured Methanosarcinales archaeon | reverse complement strand
GGTGCAGGATATAGCTGGACAGGCTGTATTCCTGTCCTTACTCTTGTTGAGCCTTTGCCGCAATTCTGCGCTCTTGTATAGATTATAATATCATCATTATCCCAAACACTAAGATTAAATGCACTGTTCCATTTTATAAGCGACTTTTCTGTTATTTCATTCAGGGTTGTTTCAAGTGTATCACAGGAGCCTGCACCCATACATTCTATGTGCTCCCCTGTTGCACAGTCTATTATCAAGTCCTCAACATTATATTCAGAGCAGGATTCAATATTGGTCTGTAATAATGCTATGATAAAGGTTGTTGAAAGCTGCTTGTCAGTATAATCTGACTTTATATCAGATGTTTTTATATTGCTTCTTAAGGAAACTGCAAAAAAGAAACCTAAGGTAACTAAAACAACTATGACCATTAACCCCATTATCTCTGCCTGAGCCTTTCTTGTTGTTTTTTCAGCCATTTTATTTAATTAAACACCTTTATTACCAAAAACCCAAAGCCATTGGTTTCATCTACAGGATCATAAATAGTTACAGGTACCTGTATCTGGTCTATATTGCTTGTTGAGCCCTCTTCATAATATATTGTATATGTTTTCTCTTCAGGATAAACCTGCATGACAGAGATATTTGCATTATAAAAATAATCATAATAATAATCACGGTAATAATTTATTTCATTATCTTTTTGTTTCAGATAGCCGCTTATGGCCTTTATCTTATATAAGTCAAGGCATGAAACCCCTTCTGATGAGAAAGCAGAGCATTTTAATTCAGGCAGTGAAGTTATTGTGTTTGAAAGGGAAACTGCATCAATCTCTTTCTTCTCCCTTATCTGCTCCTGTATGCTTTCCTGCCTGAACCTGTGGTAAACAACAATTCCCATAACCATTAAAAAAGTTATAACAACTATCACACCAATGGATTCAGCCAGCTGTATCTGTGATTTTTTTGATTTCATTTTTATAATTAATATAAAACAGGACAGCCCCTTAATGCAAGATAATTATTTGTTCTTTCCAGTGAATTAACAGCAGCATATAATTCCTCAATGCTGTCCTCTGTAATTTCATTAAAACTAAGGGATGTTGTCCTGTTTATAATCTCAAGGTTTGAAACAGCATTTTCATAATTATCAAAACATAAATTATAAGGGGGATAATCTGATTTTAATTCCTTTGTCCTGTTGAGCATAAGATTTGAAAGTATATTATATCTTTTGAAAGCCTTTTCCATATTGCAATTATAGCTTTCTTTATCCGTGGAGAATATTGCACCATACAAAGATGCTTTTCCTAAAAAATAACTTTCTTCCTCATCAAAATTAATTATGCCATAACCCTCTATATTATTTTCAATAGTTATTTTGATATAAGGATAATTTATATTGCTGCCAGGTTCATAGTTCAGATAAATAACCTTGTAATTGTCATAATTAGTTTCTTTAAGGTCAATATCAGGGTTTTTTCCTGCTTTATAGCTGATATTCCTGCTTAAATTTTTAGGGAACTCATTTATTATTTTCCGGACTATGTCCTTATTGTCAGTATCATTGTAAAAATAGAATACTGTTCTCGGATTTGACACTAAAGAAAAAGACATTATCTTAAAAGGAGCCTTCCAGTCCATTGTCCACAAATAAAGAGTCTGCCCCCTTAGAGTTCCGGGCGCAAATATGGGCTCTACAGGGGTCTGCTGGCTTATTCCAAAAGATGTTCTGTAATCTGAAACCCCTTCCTCAGTACACCTAAAATCAATATTGGTCTGATATGTCTTTATTTCCCTGAAAACATTTGACTCCTGCTCTATCTTAAAATAAGAGTTAAGCTTTTGTATAAGCTTGGCGCTTATCTCCTGGTTTGAGGAACTTTTCTGTGTCATTATAACACTTGTAATCATTACCAGGAAAATACCTCCTGCTATAAGAACAAAAACCCAGTTGAACTGAATTCCTATTGCTGCTCTCCTGTTTTTTGAAAAAATCATTTTTTATTTGATTTGATTTGAGAATTTATAAATTTAAGGTTTATTCCTGAATTTTTACTATCTTTGTTGATTTTCCAAGTCCTTCAAAACCTATATGAAAATTTCCTCCCTGTGAATTGAAACAGATTATTCCAGTACCTCCATTATCAACCTCGATTAAGTCAACATAGCCTACAGCAGAGGTATACTCTCCAATTAAGAATATGTTCTTTTCCACACCGTTTTCCACAGATGTTTTAATGGTTAAATCATCTATTTCCAAAGATATCTTATTTTTTATTGTATCTGTATTGACAAAACAAACCCTGGAAAACCTGCATGGAGCACTTATTCTTTCTTCGTGGTATGAGCCGTAATCATTATATTTATTTATAAGGCTTTCAGTCTGCTCCTTGAAATTTATCTTCTCAACATCACAGCCTTTGCTTATAAAATTATTTATTGATTTATAGCCTATTAAAAGAATGGCGCCGACAATCACAATAATAAAAATGTAAATAAAAAGCTGGCTTATCTGGGCTTTATTGTTTTTCATTTTAATTTTATATTTTGATTAATAAATTTAAGATTGATATTTTAATTTAAACCAGATTAAGTTTCATGAATATTCTGTTTGCCAGTTTCTGGTCTATTTTACCTTCATCCAGCAAGTCAAAAACAATCTCAGAAACATCATTATAAGACAATTTCTTTGTTTTCAGAAGTTCTGTAAGCAGATCCTGAAAAACATCCTTATTAAAGTCTGCTTTTGAAAAGCCGCTTAAAATTTTTGAAATCTCAGGTTTCTCAACCTTGTCTTCCTTTAAGCTATCCTTAAGGTGTTTTTTTGATTTTGAGGATAATGAAAGCTTGTCCAGCTGCTCAAATATATCCTTATCATTCCCTTTTTCCTTCTTTTTTAATTCATCTATATTAATAAACTCTTTCCCGGACTCTTTCCCGAGCTCAGATAGGTCAACAAAATCCCCTTCTTTCTCTTTTTTGCCTCTTTTTTTCTTTTTTCCTTTATCTTCAGGAGGTTCAATCTCTTCCTCTTCAATTTTTTCAGGCTCCTCTTCTTTCTTTGATTCCTCAGCCTTTTTATCAGTCTTATTTGTTTTAAAAATATCAAGAAGGCTTGACCTTGACTTTGATTTTTTCTCTCTTGATTTTTTATACTGCTCTTCCTTTAGTTTTTCCTGCTCTTTTCTTTTCCGGATATCTTCCTCTGAAATATTCTCAGAAGGATTTTTCCTGTATCCTAACTCACCTGAGGTTATGGTCTGTTTTTTCAGCTTGGATTCAGGTATTAGATAATATCTTGAATAAAGAAGATAGCCTATTCCTCCGAGCATAAACAATAAGCCAAAAATCAATAATATTAAAGGAAAGACTCCTCTTTCATTTTCAGTATAATATTCAGAGCCTTCAGGTTCTTCCCCCCCGTTATATGGGTCTGTCGGATCAGAGCCTTGTTGGTATTCCTCTAAATCAGTTAAGCCGTCGCCATCTGTATCTTTGTTTGAGTTTGCAGCATCATTCTTATCCAGGCCGTATTTTTCCTCCCACCAATCCGGAATTCCGTCATTGTCTATATCTTCACCACCATAACAAAATCCATAGCTGCAGTTTCCTGTAATACAATCACTATTTTCTTCACAATACTGCCCAGGCTCGCAAGGGTCACATGGGCCTCCGCAGTCTATATCAGTTTCCCATACATTATCATGGTAATTCAGCTTTCCGTCATCACAGGTCTTGTTTTCCTGGGGTATTGTCCTGTTTGAGCCTTTTATATCAATACTCAGTGAGCCTGTATTATTATTCCCTGCATTATCATAAACAATATAACAGGCTTTTAATGTATAGCTTATTGTTAAAGGAAGATATGAATAATATTCATTGCTGAATGTATTTTCATTAAAGTTGCATTGCTCAGTATAAGGAATAAAATTATAATAAAAGCTGTCTGCGCAGCCACTTTCCTTGTCCTCACATATTATATAAAGCCCTTTGTTTTCAGAATTATCTATATTTTCAGTATAAACTGTTGATCTTGGGGGTGTTTTGTCACATTTTAAAATTGAAGAATTTGAAGCAATTATAGTTATAGGTTTTGGCCCTGCTATATTCCCTGCCTTGTCAAATGCATAAACAATGACTGTATATAAATCGCCATTAATTAAATCAAGGTCATCAATCTCTACATCATCTCCTGATGTTTTTCCTTCAACACTGACATTCTCACCTGTAACAGTATAATTATAATAATCTATACCGCAAATCTCATCCGGTGAGTCTAATTTTATATTTAATTCTTTCAGGCTGCAGCTGTATTCATCAGCAGATAAATTAAACTTAGGTATTTCACGATCTACTATAATAGTAAAATCCTGCTTCTGTTTCCCCCCCTGACTAAAATCACAATAAACAGTATATTTATTTTCACCATCAGAAACTCCATCTACATTATCCCAGAAAAAATGTTTTTCACCATCAAAGCTATTACCTAAAAATAATTCTTTAGTTCCTGAAGGACCTTTATATTCACAATCCTCAACAGGATTTAAAAATGTTGAGACATTAAATACAAAATTGTTTTTATTTACACATCTCCCAGGCGATTCCATTATTATATCTGAAGTTGGCTCAAGATCCACAACAACATTATAAATATTAGAACTTGAAAAATTAGCAAGATTCAAACATTCTATTTTATAATTAAAAACATGCTCATTAAAATCAGTAGTCTCAACTTTATAACCTGAATTATCAGAATAATTTATAATTATACTATGGTTTTCTTTAAATGAATCAAAAATATCAGGATCATAAACAGGAAAAACATCTCTTTTACTCTTGCCTTCACAACTTTCCTTATAAGTACATATTGTTGGATCATCAGTTTCTACAGAAAGATTAACATATCTATGGGTTGAATCCACGACAGGATTAGGAACTGCTGTTATGTTTATTAATCTGGGGGGATCTGTATCATAACCAATATAAAAATACTCCGCGCACATCTGTTGTGTTTCTGTGTGTTTACATAATATATAATACGACTCATTTACAGGATAACCTAGTCTTTCCGACATATTAAAAAGACTATGGTTGTAATTGCCTGACTTATCAAAAGAATCCATATTATTAAATGACAGAGTATCACTTGTACTTAACTTACAGAGGCTTGTCTCATTAGTTTTTATTGTAAGATTAAAAGGCTTATGATCAGCAACACCAAGATCAGGTTTTATAATTTCTATACTAAAGCAGGAAACATTTACCTTAAAAAGAACTTCACCAGAGCCGGGATTCCCCATCACATTCACAAATTCAAGACTAAGAACATATTTTCCATTAGGCAGATTATTAAATGGCTGAAAAACAAAAGCCTTCTGAAATTCCTCTTCTACAGGGTTATCCTCAAGAGTAATAAAATTATACTTGCTTCCTTCAGGATATAATACTGAGCTTGTTATAGTAACCTCCTGTGAAAAATTAACCTCTATTTGGGGTATGGAATTTTTAGTAAAATCAGGGATTCTATAAGCATATGTTTTTGAGGAAACTAAAATTAAAATAATCGAGACAAGAATATAAAATATTACAAAAACACCCCTTTTTTTTGATTTATTGATCATTTTGAATATAAAATAGGATAAATACAAACACTAAAGACTAAATAAAACTTGCACACTTTATCTCTGGATAATCTTCATTCTTGAATTCTATTTCAGCACTTTTTATTTTTTCAAGGTTCTCAGATGGGTCTTTAGAATAATAATAAACAGTATAAGTCCCTGGAGATTTAACTTCATTAATTAATTCTCTAACATCATCTGTATAATCCTCCTTATTAACATAAGGATAACAATTATTATTATCGCCTTCTTTCACAATGCAGAAATAAGTGTCTATCCTTTCTTCTGAATAAGTATCATCCCATACAGCATAATTTAGATTAAAGTTCTCATCTGGGAACCAATATTTAGGAGGATCTCTTAATTTTAAGGTTGTTTTTGGAGAAGTTACATCTTTAAGACATTCAAGACGACCAATACCCAAACTACAATCCTCAGGTGTATTTATAATATCATCATCTGAATTCTTTATACACTTATTCTTTGATTCAACCCACTGGCATTTTTTAAAACCGAAGAAATCATTACTGGTTCCTGTTACTTCATTTGTTTCTGTATCCAGACTAAATTCCTCTTCTGACCCTTCAATACTAATACAATGATCCTTGCTCCTATATAAAGCACAGTGGACATCATTTCTATGCACACATTCCTCATTTATAGTATAATAACAGTTCCCATAAAATTGGCATGATTCCCAATCACATGCCTCTAGTTGTTCATCACATAGCCCACATTCCTGGAACCCATCATCCTGTGGGGAACAAACCCCGGTCCCAAACTCACTAATGCCAAAATTCCATGTACATTCCATTGTTATATTGCATGGGTTATCTAAACAATTATATTCTGAGCTATAATCATAACATGATAAAACAGAACTGCATTCTTTGTATTTATCAACTGTTGTTTTTGTTTGGTCATATATGCACATATTATCTAGTAATTCAGGAACATCTCCTTTTATTAAGTCCTCACAACTAAAAGGATCTAATTCTTCAGATTCTTCTGGATTATCTGGATCTGTAATATTAAAACCATAAATCATCATCCCTGTATAACCAAACATCCCATAAACACCATTGCAATCATCACAAACAGAGGTAATAGCACAAAAAGAAACTCCATCTTGATTAGGCCCTATACAAAAATCATCAGAGGGGCATTCCTGTAAAAGCAATTGATTTTCATTATTACACCTGGCAATAGAATCATTTATACAAAAGGTTTCAGGAGTTTTATCCCAGCATGTTCTATTGTTTGAATTTAAACATTTTGGTGTAGAATTAACATGTGTTCCATCATTAAGATAAGCTGTAACCATAAAACAATGACCTATCCCACTTTCCGTAAAATTATATGTATATGAATTATCTGCATAAGATAAGACGACAGGCTCAAGAACCCGCCATTCCCACTCGTCTATATTTATTTTTAAAGCATATGAATTGAAATTTTTACAACTATCATCAAAACCCCATTGTAAATAAACCTTATTGGTTGCTGTATATCTTGTATAATTAATTTCAGGTTTTCCAGGTTCACATTCACATTCACCACTTGTACAATCCATAGGGCAGGCATAACACTCATTATATATATCCGCTCCTTCGATATCATCAGTAATATCACAAAAACCATCCTGGCAACAGAATATAGTTCTTGTATCATCAAGACAATCTACTGAAGAAGAAGTGCACACAACTGTTTTAGTACACTCACCATTCTCATCTATCCTGTATTCAACCTCATCCTCATTTTCCCAATCACAAAAATAATCACAATCACTAATCCTACAGCCAGTTAATTCAAAATCAACTCTCTTTGGTGCATTTTCAATATAAATTATTTTAGAATCTTCACATCCAACACCAGAAGCAGTTATTTCTACATTCCCCTGATTTCCGAGAAGAAATATAGCATAATTGCCACTGTCGTCTGTTACATCTGTTTCTGTTCCTGAACTAGAACTAACACTAATGCCATTTAAAGCATTTCTAGAATCACTGTCCTTTACATAACCATAAACCATTACATAACCTATTGAATCCAAACATGCATCTCTTGTTGAAAAGACTTCACTTTCTGCACCATTACAAAAAAGTTTCCCTGTTTCTGTCTGAATATTGCCGCACTGACATCCTATTTCATTAGGTTCCTGGCAACTTGAATACTCACATAGTTGTGTTTGGGAGCAAAATTCCTCACATTCAGCTTCTGTGCTTATATCAGGATTAAAATCCACTCCCTTAGCATCACACCACAATTCATAAGCTATATAAATATCCCCTGCTTCACGACAGCAACAGCCCAAACCCTGGCTTTCAATAACAGAACAAGAGCTTTCATTATAAACACCAAAACTAATTACATCACAACCTTCTTCGGAAATATCCTGAGGAATATCTCGGCTGTCTTGCTGGAAAATACAACACCCGGCATTAACAGTTTCAATAAATATTAAACTAAATACAAGAAATACAAACAATAAAAACAATTTTTTGTTTTCCAACATTTTCCTCTTTTTTATCTTATTTATTAACTTTTATTTATTTTTATAAGCCTGATTAATTTATTTCTGTTTTTATTTATATATTTTCATTTATATAGTTTGTGGTTAAGTCGATTAAGTAGGATTCCAGTTATTGGTTGCTCCGTTGCATTCATAAGTTTCTAATGAAACTGTTATTTTATGCCCATTAATAAAACAATCACCATGATAAACACACCCATCATCTGAATCTCCACAACACTCCTCATATGAATGACTTTCTAAGTAGGACTTGATATAATACTCCCCAGGATCATTTCCACAACACCTCCTACTGACAATAATTGCTGTGCTATCCCAATGCTGAGCCTCACAATCACCAGAAGTTTCTTCACAATATGATTGTGAAAGATCTCTATCCCTATCATAATATCTACAACTATCAAACCTACAAGTATAATCCCTGAAATTTCTTTGACCAGAAACACATGTGTCATCGGCATTACAATTTGTTGAAGATGCTATCTCATTGCATTCTCCATTATCACATGTCAATGCCTCAACAAGGATATCAGGATTATCTAAAGAACAAAAGGAACCTTCCCAACAAAGATTATTTGGACTTAAACTTATTTTTTGCTCAAAGGTTGTTCCAGAATAACCCTGACATGAAGCAGATTCACCTAAATCAACATTTATATCACTTGGACCTGAGCATCTGGCAATAATTCCAGAGGGACGAGCCCCAAAGGGTAATGTAGAAATTAAATCATCAATATCACTACATTCACCTATATTCTCAACTTCAGCTTCCATATCCCCCCCGCATATATTCCCCCTTTTTCCTGAGCATTTTCTTGTAAAATTTAATTTAAAAATATCATTAGCATAAACTGCATTTAAATCAATTGAATCATAATCAGAACTTAAATCAGAAGAGCCATAAACATCCAGAGCAGCATCAGGCTTTCTGTTTAAATCATCAATACTATTATTAATAAAAACTGAAGAGCCGTAAACAACTGTATTAAAGCAGATTTTATCTGTATCAAAATACTCATAGTCATCATTGCAGCAGGTATGGTTTGCCTGAAATGGGTTTAGTGAATTATAATTATAAGGATAAGCCGGGCTATCATCTCTGTGTGGAAGGCATTGGGTAACATTAACAACAAGGCTTTTTGTTGGTGAAGGGACAATCAGAGGTGAAACATCCAGGGTAAGGTTCATAGTGTGGTTTGCCACAATCTTAAAATGAAGGTTTTTTATTGATAATATATCCCCTCCACTGATTGAAATATCATCAGGAAGAAGAAGGTTATCTTTTATTGTATATTTATTTATAGTCTCCAGAGACTCATTCCATATATAGCCTACAATAGACTGTCTTGCTATCTGGGAAGGCTTTGAAAGGGAGCCGTTGAAAATATAAGGGTCTTCTATTGAAGAGTAATTATTGTTTATATTATCATAGAAATTATCCCCTGTAATATTCGGTGTGGGAAAATCAAAAACAAGAATCCTCACATTCTGGAAATCCCTTGTGCCGTCAACATCCCATATTGTTATTGTAACATTATGAATGCCTGAATCATTTCTGGTTAAGCCATAATAGGTTGCATCTTTATTGTGTGTTATTTCATAAGTGTCTGAGCCCATCCATGATTTAGAAGAATCAGAAAACCCATCATCATGTATCATGCACTTATCTATTCTTGTAATATTTTTATTTACAGTATGCTCCCAACATTCAAAATCAAAGGTTTCATTATAAGTCTGCTTCCACCCTGAATAATTATAAAGAACTATGTCTCCGTCATCAGGGTCATAGCCTTCAGGTGTTAAAGTAAGATCCTGTCCTTCACTTGCAATAACATCATACCAGAAATTATATGTAGCATTATAATAGCCGCTCCTGAATATAAAATCCAGGGCAGGGTTCCTGTTTTTAACAGCAAACTGGAATATTATGGGCTTTCCCCTTATTTTTGTTCCCTCATATATCACCTGAACAATATCATCTGAAGGAAAACCGCTTTCAGGATAAACATTATCTATTTTATTTACTTTAAACAAGGATGGATTGCAGTAAAGGGAATAATCCCTCATATACTCAAAATTATGTTGGGTTACATCTTTTTCTGCCAGATAAAACGCACAATTATATATTTCCTTTAAGGGTATTTTTGAATTTATATCAAAATCAACCATCTTTGTTACAGGCTCATGGTTTCTTACTGAAACAGTAAAAGGATATGAAACCCTGACATTAATATTATTTCCGCCATACCTAACTGTTACATTAGGATTATCTTCAACAGTTATATTTGTGGGAGTAACTCCCTCAAAAAACTCAAAATCAACACACTCCTGGGTCTTGTTTTCTATTGCATAGGCAAGCTGCTCCTGTATACTCAAAGGAATATTATCAGGATTATCCACACCACCTACAAAATTAAGCTGGCAATTCAGGCTTTTCATCCTGCAGAAAATATTAACATTTCCTTCTTCATTTATCATATTGGGGCCTTGGCATTCACATAATTTGGTTAAATTATTAAAACCGAAAAAACCCTGCGATAAAAACAATTTATATATTCCTTCATAATCACCAGAACTACAATTAAAACTCCCCGACATTGAAACAAGATCCGAAAGTTTTTTTCTTGGATAAGGATAATAAGGTATTGAATTATAAACATAGCCATTATTTGTTATTGAACATTGGGTATTGGGGAATACACCATAAGAAACATTAACTGACCTGTCATAATTATAATCTGTAATGGTATAACTAATATAATCTTCTCCTTCACTTAAACCCTCACTTTGTATTTGGCCTCCCTGGTAATCATAAATATTCCCTCCCTGCAGTGATGCTGTTATCACAGCTTCCTCAGTAGCCCTTTTCAGACAGCTGGTAACATAATAATCAACAGAATTTGTATTTACATAATTAGATATCTTTTCCTCAATCTGGGAATTTAACCTTGCATTTATCATTAAAGTTCTTGCAAACAGCATAAATCCGAACATAGCTATCAGAACTATGCCAAGGATAACAAAAGCAGTGAACTGAGATTTTTTATTAGAAAACTTATTCCTGTTTGCCTCTTTTTTTGACATTAAAAAGAAAATAAGAATAGAAATTTATAAATATTATCTTTTGATTTAATTAATTGGTTTATTTTATTGTTTTTCCTTTTTTTTAACACAAAATAATTTAACTGGATGTTTAAATCCTTTAAATTTTCTTTTTCCCACATACCCAAAAGGAATTTCATTTTTGTTCATAGCCATAAAAACAGCTTCTGTAAAGAATATATGGTCTGCGTTTGTAGCACCTTCTATTCTCGAAGTAAGGTTTACAGCATCCCCAAAAATATCCCTATTTTTGCAAACAACTTCGCCTGAATGAGCTACAACCCTTATTTTTATGGAATGTTTTTTCTTTTTTTTGTTCTCCTTATTAAAATCAATAAATTTGTTTTGTAGTTCCATAGCACACAAAAGTGAATCAGTAGCAGATTTAAATGTAACCAAAAAACAATCACCTATTTTTTTAATCACATTGCCGGAATATTTCTCAAAAACAGGCAGACACATATTGTCAAATATATCATGAAATTTACTAATTGACTCACGTTTAAGAAGAGAGGTTGTTCTTGTATATCCCACAATATCAACCATTAATATTGTTAATACTTCTGAATATTCTTCATTTCCCATTTTAAGTTCGAATATTTACTGTTATTAGATTTAATAAATAGAGGGAAATAAAAACTTTATTATTTTTTAGAATTCTTTTTCTTTTTCTTTGATTTTTTTGCTGTTTTTTTCTTTGATTTTGTCTTCTTTTCAGTTTCAGGCTTTTTTGCCGGCTCTTCTTCTTTTTCTTTGCCCTGGCTTTTTTCCTTTTTGACTTTCTTTTTCTTTGGAACAATAGTTATTTTCAACTCTTTTTTAAAAATATCCCTTATCTCAGTTTCTGAAGCATTTTTTCTTATTTTTAATTTTGTTTCCAGAGGCTCCAGGTGGTTTATATTGCATTTTCTTCTCCTGGTTAAGCCATCTATAAGGACATAATTATTATCAAGAACATCAACTACAACGCATTCCTTTCCTGCATCCCTTCCTGCAATTTTTATACACAATCTGCCTATTTCAATCATTTTTAATCATCCTTTTTATTCTGGGAATAAATCTTCTCCTGCTTTATCCTTTCCCTTGTACATCTGCTGCATAGTTCAGGATGGGGCCTTTCAGGCCTTTTCTTTGTTTTGGGGATAGTTTTTAATTTTGTAGCCCTGACTCTTACCACTCCTTTCAGTAAAGCACCGCATTCAGCACATTTTGCTTTTGAAGGCTTTCTCTTTTTATAATGCAGTCTAGTCCTGCCTCCGGGTGTTCTTACAAAAACTTTCCTGAATCTTCCTGACCGTTTATTAGGCTGTGGCATATTTTCTAAAAGAAATTTCATTCATTTATAAACCTTATGGTTATTGTCGACTAAAAACAAAAAACAATATAGAAATATCAGGGCATTACTGTAGCAAATATCTCACCTTTCTGGGTATGGTTAAACCTTCCGGTGTATTTTATGTATTTTATGGCCCCCTCAAGCTTAATTTTATCCCCTTCATTAAAATAAATTGAGCATCCTTCACAGTTATTTGCCTCTAAAATCGCAGTGTCTCCGCTTTCAAGCTGGACTGTTGATGAAGATGAGCAATTACAGTTGTTATCATTGGAATTAACACTAAATTGAGTTATACTAATCCCATCCTGAAAATTATTCCTTATATACATCTTTACAGAAGGGTCCCCCATGTTTTCATCAGCCTCTGATATTATCCAGTCAGAACAACTAATCTGAACACCAAAATTACATCTCTCAGGCAATTGCTCTTTAATATCAAATATGCCAAAATAAGCCAAAGCACCGATCATAACCATGACTACCATGATAGCCCAGCCGTATGTTGTTAAGAATTCAAGTGCAACCTGGCACTTTTTATTGTGTTTCATAGTGTAATCTAAACATGGGTTAAATGATATTTAAATTTTTTGATTTATCCAGAAAACAATAAAAAGATTAGTTCATATTTAAATTATTAATAATCAGGGCATGACTGTTGCAAAAATCTCTCCTTTCTGAATATGGCCAAAAGAGCCTGTTGTTTTCCTGTAGACAATAGTTGCCTCAAACTTTACCTTGGAGCCTTCTGTTAATGAGCATCCGGAACAGGAGTCTGCAGATAATTGAGCATCCCTTCCTGAGTCAATAGTCACAGGCAAGGAAGAGGCTGTACATATACAGGAATCATCAGCCATGGTTGCATTAAACTCTGATATATCAATACTATCCTGGAAATTATTGGTTATTAAAATCGTAACATTACTTGTTGATATTATCCAGTCCCTGCAGTTTAACTGGGCACCGAAACTGCATCGTTCAGGCAATTGCTCTTTGATATTAAATACACCAAAATAAGCCAAAGCACCAATCATAACCATGACTACCATGATAGCCCAGCCGTATGTTGTTAAGAATTCAAGTGCAACCTGCCCTCTTTTTAATTTCATCAATATTTAAAAGAAATAATTAATATTTAAATCTTTTCAAAAACAAAATATTTTTAATATATCCCACAATACTAAAACTATGTTAATAGGTGTTGTGGGGAAAACAAATGTTGGGAAAAGCACTTTTTTCAAGGCAGCTACATTAGCCAATGTTCTTATAGGGAATTATCCCTTTGCAACAATAAAACCAAACCATGGGATAGGTTTTGTTAAGATAGACTGTGTAGATAAGGAATTTAATGTCCAATGCAACCCCAAAAAAGGGTTTTGTATTAATAATAAAAGATTTGTCCCTGTTGAATTGCTGGATGTTGCAGGATTAGTTCCGGGTGCACATGAGGGAAAAGGATTAGGGAACCAATTTCTCAATGACCTGAACCAGGCAGATGTATTGATTCATGTAATAGATGCAGCAGGCTCAACCAACGAAAGGGGTGAAACTGTTGAAGCTGGCAGTTACAACCCTGTTTCTGATATTGAATTTCTGGAAATAGAGCTGGATTACTGGTACACAGATATTATAAAAAAAGGATGGGAAAAATTCGCCAAAAAAGTCCAGCAGGAGCATGCTAATATAGTTGAGGCTTTAACAAAGCAATTATCAGGATTAAAAGTAAGTGAAGAAATGATAAAAAAAAGCCTGGAAAAACTAAAGCTGACCGGAAAAAACCCTGAGAAATGGGATGAAAAAGAGATATTCAGCCTGGCAAGGGAATTAAGAATAAAGTCAAAACCGATTATAATTGCCGCTAATAAAATAGATATTGCAGGCTCAGAAAATAACCTGAATGAATTGAAAAACAAATTCCCTGATTATACTATAATCGGATGCAGTGCAGAAGCAGAGCTTGCCCTTAAAGAGGCTGACCATGAGAATCTGATAAAATATATCCCTGGTGAAAAGGATTTTAAATATATAAAAAAAGAGGAGATGAATGAAAAACAAATCAAAGGCCTAAATTTCATAAAAGAAAATGTCCTGGAAAAATATAATGGGACAGGAGTCCAGGATATAATAAACAAGGCTGTATTTGATGTATTAAAATTCAAGATCATATTCGCAGGGGGAATCCACAACCTAGAAGACAAGGACGGGAATATCCTGCCGGATTGTTTTTTATTGCCGAAGGATGCAACTGCCCTGGATTTTGCCTATGCAATCCATACAGATATAGGGGATAAGTTTGTCAAGGCAATAGATGGAAGAACAAGTAAAGCATTGGGTAAAGAGCATATTCTAAAGCACAGGGATGTAATAAGGATTGTTAATTAAGAACATATTTGTAAATAAAGAGATAAAAAACAGAGATATAAAAATAACAGAAAGATAATAAAAGAAATATAACAAAAAAACAGCTAATTTACCAATCCTCTTTTCTGTAAATGAAAACAGCCACACCTAAAAGAACAACAACTGCTAACACAGCAGCA
>CAZQLC010000012.1:0-15553 GCA_964594025.1 uncultured Methanosarcinales archaeon | reverse complement strand
GATGAATAAAAGAATGTGGATAAATAAAAATTTCATTACAAAAGCTATTAAAAATGAAGAATATGAAAACTATAAAAACTATAAAGGAAACAAGACAATTATCCACTGGCTTCCTGCAGACCCTGAAAACAAAAAAAACCTTATTGATGTTGAGATATTAATGCCTGACCATGAAGTTAAAAAAGGCTTAAGTTCCTTTTATCTAAAAAAAGTTAAAACAGATGATGTTGTCCAGTTTGAAAGATTCGGCTTTTGCAAACTGGATTCAGAGGAGAAAGAGGTTATGAAATTCTGGTTTACGCATAAATAAATTAAAAAAATTTATAAATAAAAGCTACATTAAATAAAAAAGGTGATTTATATGAGTGGCTCAATTGTTGTTAAAGCAAAAATAAAAGAAATTGCAGGAAATTATAATGTATCAGGAGATTTCCCTGAAGTATTGGATGAAAAAGTAAAGGAAATGGTAACAAAAGCCATTAAAAGAGCAGAAGCAAACGGAAGAAGGACAGTCATGGCCAAAGATTTATAATATAAACCATAAAGAATCACTGGCCTGTTTTTTCTAACTTAAATTCTATTTTATCCTTTAATTTTTTAATCTTTGTTTCTATTTTATTAAGTTCTTTTTCTGTGTATTCCCCGGAATCCTTTATTCTCAGAAAGATAGATTCAGCTTCATTTATATTATTTTTCAGTTTTTTCAGCATATCCAATTCTTCTTCTGAATTTTTTAATCCTCGGGAACTTTTATTAAACCCCGGAAAATAAAAATCATGTATACTGCCGGGCTTATAATCTTTTTCAGGAATTAGTTCGGCTTTTGGTGAGATATTATTAAAAATCCTGCCTCCTGTGCTCATATCAATCTCTTTTGCATTTCTCGCCATAGCAGAATAAAGGTCTTTTCTGAAAGAAATCATTTTTTAAACCTGTTAAAAAGCCCCCCTCTTTTGTCATCTTCATGTTTCTGTTTGTTTTCTGATGCACCAAACAAGCCGTCTTTTTTGACTGGGGCGGGTGGAACCTGCTTATTCCCCGGCATTTGGCTGATATTCCTGCTTTGGAAATCATTTTTAAACATCTGGGGTGAGCTAACTCCTTTTGGAGGCAAATTCTGAAAATCTCTTCTCTGTTGTACTGGAGGGGAATTATTAATATTTAAATCCTGAGCCCCGGAAAGAGAAGGATAAAAAGGCTTTTGTGATGAAGAAGGCTTATTTGCATAGTTGTTTTTAATCATATTTGAAAGTGCAACTATTCCGCCTGCTATCTTTTGGTTCTGCTCTTCAATCCTGCTCAATCTTTCTGCCGGCTTGCTGTTTTCATATTCATCCATTAACTCAGCATTTGTCTTTTCAAAGATTGAAATTAATTTATTCAATGAATTATTTAACTCTTCCATAGAATCCAGGAGATTTCTGCCTGTTTCTGTGTCACCATAAGGGCTCTTTTTCAGTTTTTCAACTTCTTTTCTTAATCTTTCTATTTCCTCATGGGGCAGAAGCTCATATTCCTCTTTTTTAACCATTATACCCACCTCTTATTATAATAATTATTTTTTTATTGATTAATCTTATGATTATTATTAAAATATCAATACATATTTTTAAATGTTACTGATATATAACATTTATACAACATTTTTTAACAAAAATTCAATAAGAAATATATTATTAACTAATTAAGTCTTTTGTCTCTGTCTTCTTTTTTTGGATTTTTTCATCCTTTTCCTTTGCCATTTCCAGCGCATCTGGCCTTTCTTTTTCCATCTACGGGAACTTCTTTTCATCTTCACTAAAGAATTATGGGGGTTTTATAAATCTTTTGGTATATTTTTTCTTTTTTCCTTCTTGTGTTTCTCTATAATCGGAATATCAGAACCCTCATTATATTCATAGCCTTGTTTTTCAAGCTCTTTTTTAAATTCTTTTGATTTTTTTTCTGACAATTTCATAATATATTATAAATGGTTTTAAGTTTATTAATTTTTTGCCTTAAAAAACAGCCAGTTATTTTCCCCTGCTTTTTCAAATTTCAGAAGAACATATTTTCCTTTAAGTTTTTTTCCATTTAAATAAAATACTAATTTTTTATCTGTTCTGGAATCCATTTCATAAGTTCCTTTGTCCCATATCTTAACAGTTCCTGCCCCATACAAGCCTTCAGGAATCTCTCCTTCAAAATCTATATAATTCAGATCATGGTCCTCAACCTGTATCGCCAGCCTTTTTACATCGGGTTTAATGGGGGGTTTTTTAGGTATAGCCCATGATTTAAGAACATTATCTAACTCTAACCTAAAATCCCGGTGCAGCTTAGAAGCATCATGTTCCTGAACCACGAATCTCGGCATTTTATTTTTTAGTAAATTCATCAACTGTTTTAAAATTTATTTCAGGTCTGGTTGTTTTCAAATCTTGTATTGTAAAATCATGAATTTCATTTGAAAATGCCACACAACTATCTGTAACAACAGTAATCTCATAATCCCTATCATAAGCATCAGAGACTAGACTTCTTACACATAAGTTTGACAAAATTCCAGTTATAATTAATTCAGTAGCATTTAATTCTTTGAGCTTGGATTCTAATTCAGTCTTATAAAAAGGAGATATCTTGTTCTTTGTAATTAAAATATCTTTATCTTTTTGAAAATTTACTTCTTTTATTATCTCAATATTCTCACTTCCATCTGCAAAAGCTTCTTCTGAATCTAATTCTACATGTCTTGTAAATATAACCTGAATATTATTCTTCCTGCAGAACAAAATAAGTCTATTTAGCTTTTCTATTTGAGTAGAAATATCATCTACATAATATTCAGAACCCTTATCAAGCCATTCATTCTCATAATCTACAATTATTAGTACTCGTGTCATTAAATTACCTTTTATTTTTATATAATAAGCCTCTGGGGGGAATTGAACCCCCGACCTGCTGATATCATAAAGCTCTTTCGAAAATTTCCTCAATGAATGGGACTTCATTTTTTCCCTGAATGTCCCATACGTTCCTTCTCTGAGTTCTTCGAAAGAACTCTTACAAGTCAGCCGCTATAGCCGCTAAGCCACAGAGGCATAAACAATACCTTCATTGACGGAGATATTGCTTATTTATATAATAAAAGGTAATTAAATCGTTTATAAATATTATGGTATTAAAAAAATATTTATAGTATTATTTATATTTAAAAAAATATGGACGGATTAACTTATCTCAAAGAAGGTTTAAGAATATTCAAAAGAAGAATAAATAAAAGAAAATTTAAAGAATATTTAGGCAATGATGAAGAGATATGCAAACAAATTATAGACGACTGCTGGGATTCTGAGAATAAATATTTCAGGGTAAGCACAGGAAACTTTCCTGAATTCTGGAGCAGGGACTTTTCATGGGTGTGTGAATCATTAATTAACCTCGGCTTTAAAAAAGAAGTAAAACAAACCATGGAATATGCCTTAAATGTATTTGAGAAATACAATAAAATAACCACAACAATCTCTCCTGAACAGAAAGCTTTTGATTTTCCTTATTATGCGCCTGATTCCCTGGCTTCAATATTAAAATGTTTAGAATTATTAAAAGACAATAAACTTGTAAATAACCATAAAAAATTCCTGGAAAAAGAAACAGACCGTTTCTATAATACAGCCATAGACAAAAAAACAGGCCTTATAAGAAAAGACAGGTATTTTTCATCAATGAAAGACTTTTCAAAAAGAAAAAGCTCTTGCTATGACAACTGTATGGCTTTTATCATACAAAACTCATCTGAAAATCTGAAACTAAAAAATCCTTTGAAAAAATATGATTATGAAAATCTTATAATGAAGAATTTCTGGAAAAATGATCATTTCCTTGATGATTTATCAGGAAAAAATTATATAGCCGGAGATTCTAATGTTTTTCCTTTCTGGTCAGGCTTAATCAAAGATAAAAAAATAATGAAAAAAGCATTTGAAACCATAAGAAAAGAAAAACTGGACCAGCCAGTACCTTTGAGGTATACTACAAAAGACAAAGAAGTCAGGTTTATATTCTGGGACCTTTTTATTAAGGATTATGAGAAAGATATGGTATGGACCCACATGGGGCCTTTATATGTTAAATTAACGGGAAAAATAAACAAAGAACTACAAAAAGAATATATTGAAAGATACGGCTTAATGATTGAAAAATTCAGTAATTTCCCTGAAGTTTTAACGCCTGAAAAAAAAGATTATGAACCCTATAAAACATTATTTTATTACTGCGATGAATCAATGATATGGTGCGCTAATTACCTGTGGATGGCCAGAAAGATAAAACAAAATCAGAGGTAAAATAACAGGCTTACTATAAATCCTAATATTATCCCTGCAAAAACCTGAAAAGGTTTATGTCCAACCCGCTCATTTAATGTTCTGTGGACTATGTGTAATTTTTTCATAACTTTGTTTAATTCCTTGGCCTCAAGCTCGGTTTCATATCTTACTTTCATTGCATCATTAAGTATTATAAGGGAAAAAACAAAAACCACAAAAAACAGCAGAGAAAAACCCTGGTTGAAATAAACAATCAATGAAAGTGAGGTAACAACAGCAGAATGTGTACTCGGCATGCCCCCATCCTGAAGATAAGACCAGAAATAAAGATTCCCCCTGTTAAAAGAGTCTATGATAAACTTAAATGTCTGTGAAATAAAAAAAGTAAGCCCCAAAACCAGGATTAATTTCATCATTTTTTTCAGCCCGTTAATAATTTTTTATTTTTTATATTATATTTTTTATATAAATCATATATAAATATTGCCAATACATAAAATATAATGATTCATGGTATAAACCTGAACTTAGTATTAATAAGTCCCCATTCAATAAACAATAACAATAATCCTAATATCAAAAAGCCGTAACTCAGGTCAAAGTCCAGCCATGCCTTTCCTTTCTGTGAAATAAACTCATTATATATGTCAGCTAACTCTTCACGGTTTTGCGCCTCATAAAAATTACCTCCTGTCTGGTTGGCAATTGTAATCAAATTCTCTTTATCATAGACAGAAGAAATATTATAATACTCCGGAAGATAGCCAATAGGGCCTGATTCAGAGCCTAAACCTATTGTATGGATTACTACATGCTTTTCATTTACATAGTTTATTGCCTCATTCACAGAATCAAAACTAAAACTGCCTACAGTTGTGCTCCCATCTGTAAACAAAAGTATAACTTTATGTTTATCTGAATTGACCAGTAAATTTGTGGCTGTGATAATAGCCCCTTCAATATTGGTTCCGCCGGAGTTCATTGTATTAAGTTTCTCAAGCTTTTCCTTTATCTTATTTTTATTGGTTGTCAGTTCCTGCTCCACCATCGGAACGCCTGCAAATTTAACCAGGCCGAATGATGTCCTTGAGTCCATAGAATCTATAAATTCAAGGGTTATTTCCTTCGCTGCTTCAAGCCTTGTGGGCTCAATATCCTCTGCAACCATAGAAGCGCTTACATCCATGGCAATAACAAAATCATTTGTATTTGAAAAGCCGTAAACCCATAAAACCATTCCTGATACAGCCAGAATCAGACATAGAATAATCCCTGCCCTCAATAATAATATGCTTATATTTTTGGTTAAGATAGATTCGCCTGTAATCCTTTTCAATGCCTGAAAATTAGCAAATTTGATGCCCTTTTTTTTTGTATGCTTTAAAAACACAAAATGGGATACCATAAGCAAAGGTATGCTTAATAAAAACCACAAAAACAAAGGCCTCTGGAATGTTATGTCTATTATCATTTTGTCTGTTTATTATATTTAATATTTATCACATCTTTTGCTGCACATACTGCCTTTTTCTGAAAAATTTAAGCAGCGGGTCATAAAAATCTTCATCTGTAGTTATCTTAAGGAAATCTGATTTGGTTCCCTTAAACCTTTTTTCTATCTCAAATTCCTCTTTTTTAACATATTCCCGGTATAATTCACGGTATTTATTCATATCCACTTTTAACTTATCCATGCTGTAAGGGTCCTGCAGGATATACTGGCCTATATTCTCAGGAAGTTCCCTGTCCCTCGGGTCCCTAACCATAATCCCTATTATTTCATAGTTCTGTGAAAGCATATTCAGGTATTTATACCAATTGTCCTTTAATCCCAAAAAATCAGAAACAATAATCAGCATTGCATTGGTTTTTAAAAATGATGAGGTCCGTTTGCATACTGCCTCAAAATCAAAATTCCCCCCATAATTTTTAGGATTAAGAAGCTCCTGGGCAATTTTATAATGCATGCCGTGGCCCATATTGGGCTCAATCTTGACTGCAAATTTATCTGTAAACATCCCTATGCCGACATTATCCCCTGCCTCGAGTATTGCATAAATCATTGTATCAATCAGCTCAGCCGCATATTCACATTTAAGTTTCCCTGTGGATGAAAACAGCATGGAATTGCTTACATCAAACAAAAAGAATGTATTGACAGACCTTTCAATCTCATATTCCCTGACTAATGTTTCCTTGGCCCTTAATGTGGCTTTCCAGTCTATCTGGCTTGCATCATCATCATAATTATAAGAACGAAATCCTGCAAATTCCATGCCTCTGCCCCTGAATGAAGAAGACCAGTTACCTTCAAGCATCTTATTCAGTATATTTTTCTTGGTATAAACCTCTAATTTTCTTATCCTTGGGGTTAAATCAAGTTTTATCTCTTTTATTGCCATTTTATCCCTTGCAGACTCAATTAAAAAAGAAAATAATCCTTTATATTAATTTATTATGTAATTTGTTTATTCTTTTTTGTTTATTCTATAGGAACCTTCTTCAGTACATCATCTATAATCTGGTCTGTGGTTATTTCTTCAGCCTGGCCCTCATAATTGAGCAGTATCCTGTGCCTTAAAATAGGATGGGCCACTTTTTTTACATCATCCGGAGTTACATATGCCCTGCCTTCCAGAAGAGCATGAACCTTTGAAGCTATAAACAGGGAAATGCTTGCCCTTGGGCTTCCTCCAAAATCAATATATTTTCCAGATGGAATATTGTATTTCTCAGGATGTCTTGTGGCATCAACTATTCTTATGATATATTTTTCTAGCTTCTTGTTAAGATATATCTTTCTTACGTCCCTCTGCGCCTCAATTATTTTTTCAGGCGTTAAAATGGGGTTTATATTAAAATCCTGAAAATTGTAAAGGCTGATGTTCCTGTGCAATATCTCCTGCTCCTCCTCTGTATCAGGATAAGACATGAGAACCTTATAAAAAAACCTGTCAACCTGTGCTTCAGGAAGCTTATAGGTACCCAGGCTTTCCAGGGGGTTCTGGGTAGCCATGACAAAAAAAGGGCTCGGCAGTGAAAAAGATTCCTTGCCAATTGTAACCTGGCGCTCCTGCATTGCCTCAAGTAAAGCAGACTGGACTTTTGGAGGAGCCCTGTTTATCTCATCTGCAAGAACAAAATTTGCAAAAACAGGTCCTTTTACACTGTAAAAACCCCTTCCTTCCTCATATGTAGTTATACCTATTATATCAGTAGGCAATAAATCAGGAGTAAACTGTATCCTTGAAAACTGGCCTCCGGTAATCAGTGCAAGAGCCCTTATTATCAGGGTCTTTGCTATACCTGGGACACCTTCAATAAGAATATGGCCGTTGCATAGAATAGCCTCCATCAGGTGCTCGATTATATCATCCTGACCCACAACTATTTTAGATATCTCGTTTTTCAGGTCAGAGAAAATTTTCTGGTATTTATCCAACAAAGATTTAAACTCTTCTGTATTATACCTCTTTTTTTCAACCATGTGTTCGAACATAATCAATAATATTAAACATCTCTTTATATAAAAAACTTATTGTTTTTTTGGAGAAAAAAAATAGTAATATTTAAATACCTTTTTCATTAATAGCTATGTATATGGAGCAAGACACAAAAAAAGGGGATGAGAATGAAAAAACAGAAGAAGAAGCAGGAAAAAAGAATGTGCGCAGGATTAAACCCCTAAAAAAGAAAAAAGAGATAAGTGAGGAAGAAAAAAAAGGAAATATAAAAAAGAAATATAAAACAAAAATAAACTACCTTCTGAAAAAATCCAGAATCACTGATGAAGAATTTCTGGAAACAACCAGGAACTTTTTCAAGGAATTCCTGAATATTGACTATGAATTCACCTATGAAGAACTGCAGAATGAGCTGAGCAGGATATTTATTGAGCCGAAAATAAGAAAGGATATCAATACTTTCCTGAATTCCCTTTCATATATGGAATTTTTTGAAGAGGGGAGTTTCAGCATAGATGAATTAAAATTACTGATAAGAAAACTGCATTCTTTGATAAAAAAGCTTATACCTGAAGAAAAGGATAATATAAAAGAAAATGGTTCCAGAGGAATATTCCCTTTTTCACTGATAAGAAGGTTAAGGAATAAAAGAAAAAAAGAGGCTAAGACTAAAGCAACCGCAGGAAACAATGAAACTAAAAAAGAGATAGAAGAAGCAATATTGTCTGTAAAAAAGAGTCTTGTATTAAATAATAAAGAAAATAAGCCTTTTTATGATCATATCCCAAAACCTAGGGCATCCATATCTGAAGAAAACAAGCCACCTTATGCAGAGGTTAATAAACTAATTGAAGAGATATATGCAAATATAGAAAAAAACAACTATGAAAAAGCAAAAATGATATATAACAAAGTGCTTGAAAAATATAATAATATGGACAATATACGGAAAAAAATATTTTATAAAGAAATAAACCAATTATTTTATAAGCTTAATGAAAGGAACATATAAATGATTGATTTATCCCTCTATAATCTCAGACTCTTTCTTTTTCATTATGAAAAACAATATCCCTGTGGATATTATCAGTCCGCCAAGCATAAATGTGTATTTCTGATAGCCCCTGTATAAGCCAAGGAAATTAAACAGAGAGGGCTTTTGTGCTTCCCTCTCCTTATTAACCATATATTTACATCCCTGGACAACTGAATCTATAAGCCTCCTTGCCTCTTTATAATCTCCTTCATATAACTCATCCTCGGCTTTTTTCAGCAACTCATTCAGCTCCTGGCATTCAGGATTTTGTGATAACAAATCCCTGGCAAAAGTAACCTTGGCTTCAATCTGCTTTTTCTCAGCCGTAGTCTCAAGTGAATTTATGAAGATTGTGGAAACATCTGAAAAATCAGGCTCAGTTACATTTGCAATTATCCTTATCTCATAACTTCCCTCGCCCCTGTAATTGGATATGGTAAGTGTTGTCTTTTTTGAGCCGTTTACAGGAATCTCAGCAAAATATCTTGTTGAATAGCTCAGGCTTACATTAGTGACATTTGTCTCTGCTCTTAAATAAACCTGATTAAGGTCAGTATACCAGTTATTTTTTAAGGTTATAGGTATCTGTATGGTTTCATTCTTATACATGACAACAAGCTCAGGTGTTATTATATCCAGGGGCTTTGGTTTTTCAATTTCCTCTATTATAGGAAGAGGCAAACTTATTGTGGATGTTCCTCCCCCTGAAGTTGTTATCTCAGTTTCAGTTGAGCCTGAATCATCTACATCTGATATATTTATCTCTATCAATGAACTTGAAACAGTTTCCCCGTAGGGGTCTGTTGCTGTAAAGTTGACAAAACAGGTTCCGACTTCCTCAGGAGTCAATTCCAGGCCGTCATCATCATAAACCTCTAATGTAACATAATTGTCGCATGTACTGCCCCATGAATAATTCAGGTTAAGGGTTTCATTATCATTTGCCTTAATAAAATTATCACTGTTTAAATCATCATCAGGGTCATAAAAATGCTGGTCCTCATTATAATAGCCGAAATAATTGCTGACTCTTATCACTGCATCTATTGAATCATTATTTGTGAAATTATCAAGCGCATTAAGCAGCTGAGGGGGCCTGTTTACATCTGCTATAGTAATATTCCATGTAAATGAATCATTTTCATACATGCCATCATCCACGATTACAGTAATGTTCTTTATGCCTGAAGAGAAAAAATCAAAGTCTCTGCTTAAATAAGAATCGTTCCCTATAAGAGAGCCGTCAAGATACCAGCTGTAATTTAATGTTTCATTCTGCTCATTATTTACCGATATGTTGAAAATAACAGTTGTGTTTTCTGAAAAGTTTATGCTTGTGAGGGAATCAGGAAAATTTGTTATATTATTCACAGCCCATCCTGTAAGGTTTGTATAATTAATCAAAGGCCTTCCATAAGGAGTTATATTCACAACCTCTGGAGGCTGGGAGATATTATATACATAAAATGTCATATTTGACTGCATACTGACGTTATTAAAGCTGTCTGTAACTGAAACATTCATGTAATAATAACCTACGTCCCCCACTAAAGGGTCAAAGGTAAAATAAGATGTTGTATTGCTTAACTGGGTTAAGGTTATAAAACTCTGAGACTCATTTACACTGAAATTAAACACAAGGCTTTCATTTATTCCATTAAAAGAAAGATCATTATCTGAAGCATAAATATATTTTATTGTTGTGTGGTCTGCCACAAGTACGGGCAGGTTAATTGTATCTAAAACAGGCGGATTATTTGTATGATTTATTTCAAGATAAATTAATCCAGAGGCTTCTGCCCCGACAGAATCAGTGATGTTTATCCTTATTATATGATTGCCAACCTGGCTCTGCAACGGGGTAAAATTTATTATTCCTGTTGTGGATGAAACATTAAATAAAGTACTGTTGTCCTCAAACAAATCTATATAATCACCTACATCTGAATCATTAACATATAAACTTAAGTTTATGAAACAAGTCTGGTTGTGGTTTACAGAATCATATTCTGCACATGAAAAATTCAGATTCTGAGTGAAATAAGGCGGGCTGTTATTCCCTATATTAATTATCATTATTATTGAAGTTAAGTTGGATGAATTATCTATTACAGTTATGTTTATATTATACTGCCCTGAATAAGATGAGTTTGTGGACCATTGTACCAAGCCTGTTGCATGGTTCATTGAATCATTTATAAAGCTCTCATTTGCATTATATGTTAAAGATTCATTTGCCCTTACACCCAATAAAAGGTCGGGGTCAGTAGCGTTTACCCTGTAAACAAAATCAGTGTTCTGGTAAGTTGTGAGATTGGATATATTATTTCCTGCATTGTTTCCTGCATAAGCACTGATTTCATGCAGTTCAGGAGGGTCATTTACATTTGTAAGGTTAAACACAACATTGTAACTGCCTTCACCGCCCATACCGTCAGTTACACTTATTGTCACATTATTGCACAAAACATGTGTATTGTTAAGGGTCTGGTTTATCAATCCTGTTGCATTGTTGCCTGTATCTGTAGTTTCTATGTCCCACGGGTCATTTAATGAACAGCTGTTGGCTGTTATAATAAATGTAAGGTTATCGGCATTATCAATATCTGTAGCATTTACATGGACAGTATATAACTGGTTCTGTGTTCCTGAAATATTTTCAACATAAGTGATGTTGGGGTCATGGTTCACAGAATTTATCTCAAGGATAAAGCTATGTATAGTGCTTTTGGAATCACTTTCATTAGTGTCTGTACAGTTTATAGCTATAGTCCAGTTGCCTACATCATCCCCTCCTTCTTCGGGATCAAAAATAATATAGGCATTAGTGTTGTCAAATTGCTCTATGATAACTCCGGAAAGATTAGTCGAAGAATTTACCAAAGAAAAATTCAAAGGGAAATTATTCTCTTCATCTGTTGCAATTACTGTATAATTTAGGGTTTCATTCTCATTGATTGACTGGTTGGTCAAACTAAAAGCAGGTGCATCATTAACAGCAATGACTGTGAAGTTAATCCCTTTAAGGACACCATCTGTTCCGTCAAAAACAGAAAATATTATTTGTGTTGTATTGCTCTCTGTTGTGGGGTAACAGTCCACTATCCCGTTATTAGAGTCAATATTACAATATTCGGATGATCCCATGGCTCCGTAGGTTAAGGAATCATTATCAGCATCTGTTGTATTGATAGTATAATAACTATGGTTATCCTCATAAATAAAATCATTATCACCAATATCCAAACTGTTGTTATCATAAATTGTTGGCTTTAATGGGGGAGTATTTTTTACTGTAACACTCACAGTTGCTGAAACAGTGTCTGTTCCATTATATAAAGAAACATTACAAAGCCAGGTCTGCCCTTTTGTTGTATTTGCATTGTTTATTATGCTGTAATTCTCATTTATATCTGTATCATTCCTGAATGAATTGCTGTTTAAAAACCAGGAAACATTCATCTCTGTTGTGTCTGAAGAAGGCTCCCAGCTGCAGTTGATATTCTTGCTTGTGGTGATATTATTGCTTCCTGCGATTGAAGGATTTGAATCAAATGAAACTGAGTAGATAAATTCTGAACTGATTAAAGCTGACACTATTATTAAAAGTGTGATTACAAAAGCAAATGCTTTATTATTGAATTTTCTATTTTTTAACATTTTTATTCAGTATATTTATTATATAATCCTTTAGTGTTGTGTCTTTTTTTACAGACTCGAGCTTTATTTTCTTATGCAGTTCATCAGGTATTTCTATGTTTATGTTTACCATTTTTACAGATTAAAATTAATAAGTTAACTAACTTAACTAAGTCTTATAACTTATTATTTAAGAAATAATTTATAAATATTGCGGTTTAGAGTGAAAATACAGATTATTTTTCAAAAAAATCTATTGTTTCATCTGTATATCTTAATTCTTCAAACAGCCTTGAAACATCCTCATATGAAATCTGCTTGTTCTTGAAAGACAGGTCCTCATATTTTTCTATGACATTCATATATATATTCCTTGCATGAACCATGCTGTCCAGGTGTATTGCAGCATGAACATTATACATAAGCTTGTAAAGTGACTCAATCTCATAATCCCTGGGGCTTGTTTCGACAGGGGATTCCTGTTTTATCTCTTTTCTATTCATCTCAGAGAATATATATATCAGAGTCTTAATCTCCTGTGACCATACGGCCAGGTGGATGTCATCTATAACGGCCTTATTTACATAAAAGTTAAACTCCAGCTCCTCAAAATTATTCCATAATGATAAGAATAACTTATTAAGGTTTCTGGGAAGCTTTCTTTCCTCAAGCGTCTTCTGTAAAAGCTCTGTATCAAATTCATAATCCATATCCAGGGCAAGGGAAAGGAATCTTCTTATAATCCCCACTAACTCAGATAAATGGTCCTGCAGGGTTATTTTACCCTTTTTCTGTTTTTCAGCTATCTTTTTAATAAGACTGTTTTCCTTTTTTTCATTCCAAATATTATAATCTTTTTCCCATACCCTTAAATCCTCAAGCAGGTCATATTTCATCTTGCTGTCAAGCAGAATGAGCTTCCTGTGTTTTTTGCTTATTTTAAAGAGTAGTTTTGCAAATAATGAATGGAACTGCTTTCTGAATAATTTATATACAAAGAAAAATATAATCAGAACCAGGAATATAATGGCTGTTATAAATATAAAAAAATCCTCCCTTGTCTCGATTATTCCTGGTATTTGCAGTTTAAGGCATGGGGGGCAGGGGCCTCCGCAGTCTATGCCTTCTTCACCAGGGTCTTTTATGCCGTTATAACAGGCATCATACAAGCAGTCCCTTGATGTCTCAGGCTTATTGTATTCAGTCCCGCAGTTATTCTGGTCTATGCATTCCCTGTATTGGGTTCCATTTGGAAAGCATAATCCCCACTCTCCACATTTCCAGTCTTCATCACAGACTCTTTTTATATATGTGCAGTTTTTTTCAATAACTCTTTTATAATCATTAGGGTTGCATGCATTCCTGTCATAGCATTCCTGGACCATTGTGCCGTTAGGCATACATGGGCCGAAAGAATTGCAGTACCAGTCAGGGATGCAAAGCCCCATAGAGATTCCTCCGCCACCACCGCCTCCGCCGCCAACTCCTCCCCCACCAGGATCTTCTTCCTCAGGACACCTTGCATTAAGCTCCACAAGATTACTGTTCTCAGTAAGCCCGTAAGGGTCAACCGCCGTGAATATCACATATTCTTTTACACAATTGGATGCTGACAATATAACCCTGCTGTTGGACCTTATAGTTACAGTGATTATATTGTTTCCTGCCACCATGTAACTAAGATTGTCTCCGTCAGGATCGTCAAAATAATCATTAAGGTAAAAAGGGCTTAAAATTTGTGTATATAACCAGTCTTGGTCAGGTATGTCCTCTATTAAATAAGGCGGATCATTTACATTAATAATCTCAAAAATATACCATCTCTGAACCCAGCTATTTGAGCATTCAAGGTTGTCTGTTAAAGTAATCAATAAAGAATGATTCCCCACAAATGAATTAATTGCTGTGAAGTTTATCCATCCGTCTTCAGTGATATTGAATACAGTTACATTAGTTAGGAATGTAGAGCTGAAAGTCAATGTATCATTGTC
This sequence comes from uncultured Methanosarcinales archaeon, assembly GCA_964594025.1. GTDB lineage: Archaea > Nanobdellota > Nanobdellia > Woesearchaeales > UBA9642 > JAFGLI01. Next base: position 1,116 of record CAZQLC010000012.1, on the reverse strand, counting down.
AAAATCAGAGGCATTTAACTTACATGAGACATTATCTCCCTGCGTGATGTTTGTTGGGCAGGTTTCATTAGGTAGTGTAAGAAAATTTGGGGGATGATTAATGCACAACTCTGCACTGGCCTGAGCTGCCCTTGCTGTGGGTATATTTTCTATATTTTCACTAAGGGAATAAGCCCTGTGCACAAAGTATATATTCTGCGTAAATGTGAATATGAAAAACAGTATTATTGCTATTACAAGGAACATATTTGGCTTATTTTTCATTTTTTATATTCACCAGGAATTTTTCTCCAAAATTATTTTTTATCTCTTTTTCAGAAACCAACCCTTTTTTGTACATTGATTTAAGGTCGGAATAAAGCTCCTTCTTTTTTTCATAGACCTTTTCAGCCAGGGCAGTTTTTATCCACTCTGACTTGTTTATATTCATTACAGATGATATTTTAGAAATATCCTTAAGCAAATCTTTAGGAAACCTGATATTTAACTGCTCTGTTTTCATTATGTATAGCATTTAATAGTATTTGCTATTTATAAAGTTTATTGTAAAAATTATATTATTAATAAATAATGAAAGAATAAAATCTAACTAAATAAAGAAGGCCTCAAAAAATAAATCTTAACAGTCCCGTTATATTTGCCGTATTCGGCATCTTCTGGGGCACTAACTGTAAACTCCAAAGTTTCTGTTATGTTGGGTTCTAGGATAAAATTATTTTTATTAACTTCGATTAACGTGGAAATATTCCCTTCACATTTTGTTTTTACTATTACTTTTTCAGGAAAAGAAATATAAACTTCTTTTTTGGATTTAGACCCTGGAGTAATAATCCCAAACCACAATGCATCATTGTCTGCACTCATCCCCAAACTTCTCCCTATAGAGACATCAGCATATACTTCTTTGTAATCCAGAACAATATAATTGTAATAAATTATATATATAAAACTAGAAACAATTATTAATATTAATATTAATAAAATAACCAATCTCAGATAAGAATTATTCTTTTTTTTTGAAATATTTTTCTTTTTTGTCATTTCTTCTTTTTGGTTTTCATAATTTTATAAGCAAAATAACTTATATTCCCAATTACTAGTAATATCAGTATTATT
>CAZQLC010000011.1:0-16367 GCA_964594025.1 uncultured Methanosarcinales archaeon | reverse complement strand
TATCTCGTTTTCATTGAATTTATCCATATTATAGACATCCTTTATCACATTTGCCTTGCCTTTCCCTATTTTCTGTCCAACGCTTTTGCCTTTTGTTAGTATTTCCCCTTTTTCTTTTAATATATATTCCTCCAGAACATTTTTGTTCTTTTGGGACTGCACTGTTTCAGGCCTTGCCTGAACAATAAATAATTCCCCTGTTTTTCCGTCTTCAGCCCATTCTATGTCCATAGGAATATATTTATTTCTTTTATTACTGTAGTGGTCCTCAATTATACAGGCCCATTTTGCTAATTTAATGATTTTTTCTTCATCAAGGACAAATTTTTTTCTGTCTTTTAATTCCACATGAACATTTTTTGTGTGTTTGGAGCCTGACTGGTCATAAACCATCTTTTTTTCTTTGGAGCCCAGGTTTTTGCTTATTATAGAATTATATCCCTGTTTCAAAGTTGGCTTAAAAACATAATATTCATCAGGGTTTATTGCTCCCTGGACAATATTCTCGCCTAAACCATAACCTGCTGTGATGAAGACAACATTTCTGAAGCCTGTTTCAGTATCTATCGAGAACATGACTCCTGAAGAGGCCAAATCACTTCTGACCATTTTCTGGACACCTATGCTGAGGGCAGCGGAGAAATGGTCAAACCCTTTCTCTTCCCTGTAGCACATTGCCCTGTTTGTGAATAATGAGGCAAAACATTTTTTGCATGCCTGGATTAACTGTGCTTCACCTTTTACATTAAGGTATGTTTCCTGCTGGCCTGCAAAGCTTGCATCAGCAAGGTCCTCTGCTGTTGCAGAGCTCCTTACAGCAACATCAACATCCCTTTTGTCATTAAAATAAGATCCGCATAGGTTTCTGTAAGCTTCAATTATAGATTTTTTGATTTCCTCAGGAAATTCAATGTTTATTATTATATCCCTAATTGTGTGCCCTTTCTCTCTCAGGTTGTCCATATCTTTTGTATCCAAGTCTTCAAGGGTTTTCTTTATTTTTTCCATAACCCCTGCTTTTTCCAGAATATACCTGTAGGAATATGCAGTTATTGCAAAACCATTTGGGATATTAACTCCCACACCTGAGATTTCCCTGTACATTTCACCAAGTGAAGCGTTTTTTCCTCCAACCAAGGGAACATCATTGATTGAAATCTGGTCAAACCATAAAATAAATTCTTTGCTTTTATCCATCCTGTTTTAACCTCCTTTATTGAAATTTTTTTAAAATGGGAAAAGAGGGTTATTAAAAATAAACCCTCATTACCTCTTTTTCCCGGAAAATTTAATTATTATCTTTAAGTTTTTCTTTATTCTTTTTTCTTATAAATTGTGTGGGGTCCCATAATTCAATATATTTCTCAAGAACCATGAGGTCATTTTTTTTGGCAACATTCTCAAATTCAGCGTTGAACAGGGAAACCTTTTCCTTTAGCTCATTAAGGCTGTGTTTTATCTCCATAATGTCCTCGTTTATTTCTTTTGATTGAAGATTATAGTTTCTTTCTGATTCAAGCATATTCTGGTCTGTGATCTGGGTTTTGCTTCTGAGGTTTTTGTATCTTTCCTCAAGAATTGTTATCCTTCTCTGCATATCCTTTATTGCCCCTGATAAATTTGAAAATACTGTCTCCTGCTCTTTTGGTTTTTCCTCTTCAAAGATATTCTTGTCATGGAACAGGATTTCTTTCTGGTCTTCCTCTTTATTTTCCAAAGCAGTAATCACCCCTTTTATTTTTATTAAAATATACTAATATTTAATATTTTTAATATATTAAAGAACAAAAAATTATTTTCTCTTTTTCTTAGCTGGTTTTTTTCTCTTCCTGCTAGTTTTAAGCATTTTCTCAAGTTTCTTCTCTTCACTTTCTATTTTCTTCTCTTCCCCTAAAACCCTTGAGGTAAGTTTTTCTATATTGTAGTCCATTCTTGATATTCTTCTTTCCATTAAAACCAGAACTCTTAAGCTGTATACAATAGCAGCTAAAGTGCCAATAATAATCGCCAGAATAATCCTAAGCTCTGCAGCAATTGCCATTTTTTCACCCCTTTTATTGTTAAATATTTGTTTTAGTTTAACTAATTTTAAATTATAGGGCTATATTTAAATAATTTTCGATAATCCTCCTCACATATTATTTTTTGTTATATGTTTATATTGGCTGAAAATTGTTTTCGAAAGATATATAAATAAAAATAATCAGTTCTTATTTAATATGAGACCTGATTTTGAGGAAGGATTTACTGTTTACAGGAATGGCTTGGGGGTTGTGTTCATTACCCAGCATTCAGGACCTAATCTCGAAACCCCTACTTCAAGGGATGAATACAGTGATATGGTCGCCTCTTTATGTTTCAAAAAAGTGGGGGGAACATTTATTGTTTCCAATGTTTCAAGGAAGAGGATATGGGGTATTGATTTCAACAGGATGAAGCCGCCGATGGATATGGCTGTAAAATATTATAAAAATTTCGGGGAAGATATAAACAGGAAAGAGCTTGTGAAATACAGGAAGAAATATGCATGGGTCGCTGCTGATAAGAAAGACCATAATTACAGGGAGAGAATATATGACTTATTCTGGTCAAATGTAAGAAGGAGTGGTGTTTTTTATATATTTTTACATACTCAATTCACAAGGCCCAAGAATTTTCCAATTATAATGGATGTTGTAAATTTTAAGGGGAAAGGGATAAACACAAAAATTATGAAAAAGATAATTGCGGAAATAAATAAAACAAATAAGGAGTTTTTTAAGAGCATAAAGGATCTTTATATAGAGGAAGTTGCCGTCGAATCAAGAAGAAGGGCATACAGGATAAAAAAAGTTTTTGGCGAATTCTCCATAAAAAAATCAGGCATAGAATATAAAAAAAACCTGAAAAGGGATTTTAATTTTATAAAGAAGTATGGGGATAATGAATTAATAGACAGCCTGAGAACAAATTTTACAAGCAGGAATTTTGTTCTTGCAGCGAAAAATGCTATGGAAAATGCCCCTGCCCCCTATGTTTCACTGAACGAGATATTCATGGGTGAATCTGCCTACGGCCCCAAGACAGAACTGAAGATGGGCCAGGACAATATTGTCCTTGAGATTGAAGTTAGTGAGTTCATGACCAAGTTTTTTCCTGAAGAAGCTTCAGATATTATCCTGGCAATAGTAAACAGTATCCAAAACCTTAAAAAATATAAAAAAATTGGCAGGAAGCAAAGCGAGCTTCTGAAGTTCATATAATATCAAAATCAAAACATAAAATCGAAACATAGTCACTCTCTTCGCTCGTTCGTAGCTTCAATTCAAGAGGATACGGAAATCTTTGATTTCCTATGTTTGACAAAAACCAAACAATACAAAAATATTCCTAAGGTTTGCCAAAAGGCAAACTTCTAACGAAAATCGAAACATAGTCACTCATTCTATTCGTTCTTAGTCTCGATTTTAATTCATAAAATCGAAATATATATAAACCAATAGTTTTTATTCTATAATAGCTAAAACTTAATAAATAGAATAAATAATATATTTAATAAACAAAAGCAAGGTGGTGATGAAAAAATGTTAAAGATGAAAAAAATAAGTGAGACTTATGATATGAGGGTTTTCACTGATGATGGTGATTATTTTGGTGATGTTGAAGAATCTATTCTTGTTGATAACAAAGTCTTCGGATGGAGAGTCAAGGCTACAAAAAACTCATTCCTGAATAATGTTTTAAGTTCTGCAAAAGGAGTTATTGTCCCACATAAATTAGTAAAGAGCATAGGGGACATAATAATAATAAGCAGGGCAGCAGTCCCAAGCTTTTCAGAAGAGAAAGAGTAAATTTTTATTTCTTTTTATATCATTTTTTATTTTAATATTCATATGTTTTAATTCTATTTATTTTTATTGCTGCTCAATGCCCTCACACCTGTAGAACATAGCTATTAAGCCTTTCCTGAGGCTTTTTTCATCAATTACTCTGCTGTGAGTATAAGGCTTTATTACCCATTTGGTATTGAGTTCCAGGTTTACAAATATAAAAGTCAGATTAGGGAATTCCTTTAATTTTTCCCATTCAGATATTAAAAAATCAAGGTTTTCTTTTTTGTTTCTTGTTACAACCGTTGAGAATTCTTTTTTATTTATATTATCCATATCTTTATCATTCAGTTCAGGCATTATAAAATACCTGTGCTTGTTATGGCTCTTATACTCATATTCTATATAGTTGTTTTTATCTTCTTCTTTGATGATATTTTTTTTAATCATGTCTTTGTGCTTTACATAAATCCGGGTCCATTCTTTAAGGTTCATTTTATTATTTTCTGCTGCCTTTATTGTTATTCTTATTGTTGTGTATTATGAAGAATATGTAAGGTATGAAAAATGCGATTATATATATTATGCTCATCAGAAGAAAATCAGGGGATGCATTGGACAGATTATGGATGCCTGAGTTATTTACCAAAAATATAACTCCTGAGAAAACGATGAATGTGAATGTTATAATGCTCAAGGATATTATAAAATGATGGTGTTTTTTAACCTTTTCCATATCTCTCAGAACATTTACAAAGAGTATGCTTTTTGTGAACCCAAACAGCCCTATCAGAGGATATATGACCTTTCCTGTGGCAATTACAATAAAAGGAGTAATTATTATTGCAAATATAACTGTTGCAAGAAGAACAATAATTAGCAGCAGCCATATAACAAATTCTTCTGTGAATCTTACAATCGGGGATTTTTTTGATTCCACACGCTCAAGAATATTAAATACATCATCTATTTCATGCTCCATCCATCCGCGGTATTTTAAAACTTCAGAGTTTATCTGCATTTTTATTATTTTTTAAATGGCATAATATATCAGTAAACATTATAGAGGCCGTGCTTAAAAATATTTATTGCCTTGTCTATATCCTCTCTGCTTGTTTTATTCCTTAAATGCAGTCTTGCATTTGATTTTGCGATATTTATTATTCCCTTGACCATTCTTGGCGTTATCTCAACAATAAACCTGTCTTCATCTTTTTTTATTTCCTTGACAAATTCTATTATTCTTGTTTCAAACCCAGTTTCAAGTTCAACATCTATGTTTTTTGCATATTCTATATATTCTTTTATAAATTCTATGTCCTCATCTTTGATTATTATTTTTTTGTCACTAACTATCCGTCTGGTTATCTTCATGAATTTCTCAATATCGGGTTTTCTTATGAAGAAGACAATATGAAACCTTGTCAGTAGTGCAGGGTCAAAAGGCAGCTGTTCCCTTATCTTTTCTTTTTCCCTGCCCCTGAATTTATCCCCCTTCGGGTTTGCTGTTGCCAGAACTTTAATCTTTGCGTCCATTGTAATGTGGGTTTTTCCTTTGTCATATGTGACAAACCCTTTTTCCATGGCATTGTATAATGAGGCCATGTCCTGTTTTTTCATTAAGTTTAATTCATCTATACAGCAAATCCCGTTGTTAGCCATAGGAAGCAGCCCCTTTGTTATTTCTTTGCCCTGGACATTTATAGATAATCCCACACCGGAAGTTCCTGATCCTAAACCAAATGAGCTTATAGGGGCTAATTTATCAACATAACGCAGAATTTCAGTTTTTCCTGTTCCCGGATCCCCCAATAATAAAATATGAATCTTATCTGAAAATAACAACAGCATGGAAGCCTCTTTTATCTCATCAAACCCCTCAATATTCGGGGCAATGTATTCCTTTATTTTTTCAGCCCTTTTTGAGAACTCACCGAATAATTCCTTATTCATTGTTCCCTTTATCTTATTGTTGCAGTATTCGGATATATTATTCGCTTCCTTATTTTTTTTATCCAAACTCTTTACAACAGGGTATGAAAAATTTATTATGCTTATCTGCCTGATTTCTGTATCAACCTTTCTGAGTTTAAGGAGATATTTTATATCACCAATCTCTTTTTTATCCAGAAATTTGTTTAATTCTCTTATGGCTCTTCTTTCTTTTTTATTAAATGGCCTTATCAGCCTGAATATGTCTGAAACTCTTTTTTCCATAAGAATTATTTAAAATTTTGTTATATAAAAATGTTTTCAAACTAGTAATTTTTTTTGGTTTATTATACCAATTCAATAATTTCAGTAAAATTTAAATAGTTAAACCGATAATTGTCGGAATATGTGGGTAGCTAAATTCAAACTAAAAGATGATAAAGATATTTACAGTCCGATCTGTAAAAAATTTAAAGTAGATTTTTATGCACATCCTTACACAAATTTTGTGAAAAATAAAAGAATAAATTTACTTGTAGGAGGTATTATTTCAGGTTCTGAAGAAAATAAGAATAAATTTTTCAAAGAGATTAAAAAAAATAACAGAGTTAAAAGTGCAGAAAGATACCATAATTTTATCTTTGTTCATGCACAACATCTCCTCTCAAGAGAAACTGAAGCAGAGATTAGGATTTTTTACAATCCTCAATATATAAGGACGAAACCTGTGCATGTTGCGACTGATGGCTGGGAATATTGGGAAGTGGCTTGTTTAGATAGGAAGGAACTGAATAGGCTTGTTCAAGTATCCACTAAATATTATCATGGAAAACTTTTTTCTATCAAAGATGAAAAATTAAAGAATATTACTAGTTTAGAATTTGCACCACATTTGACGGATAAACAATCCGAAGCAATTAAGATTGCTTTCAAGGAAGGTTATTATAATTACCCAAGAAAGTGTACATTGCCCCATCTTGCTAAGCTAAATAAAAAAGCCTATTCTACTTTCCAAGAGAATTTAAGAAAAGCAGAGAATAATATTATTGAATATTTTACAAAATACCGATAATTATCGGGTAAAATTAAATATAGTTATATTTATTACTATTTCTTGGTGGTTAAAATAACTAGATTAGAAAATATTATCAAGTCTGAAAAATTAGAAGGAAAAAGAATACTTGTAACTGGTTGTGGGTATAAACCCATCAATAATCTCTTTTATGATATAACTACAGAAGAACCAACCCATGATGAAATAAAGATTGAAGAGGAAGAATATAAAATAAATATTGGTAGTGCAACTGCGTTTGTTTTAGCAGCAAATGGTGCAACAATACATATGGTATCAAGAACCGAGAACAAATTAAAAAATATTAAGAAAAATATCATCAGTATTCTTGATATAGCAGAAGATAAGGTTGAATATAGTACAGCAGATTTACTTACTGAAGAAGGCATAAATAAATTTGTTGAAGAATTGCCGAAGGATAAACCAATCTATTGGGCTCATTCAATAGGTATGGGGGCAGGAGCATATAAAGTAAAAGACAATAATCCCTATCTTCATATAGAAGACATTCCCGCAGAACTTTTAGAAAAAGAATCTACAATAGTTTTAAAAGGAACACATACACTAATGAAGAAATTGCTTCCTATATTTAGAGAACAAAATAAAAATAGGGGTACAGAAACAAAGATAGCAATAATAAGCTCTATGTCAGCCATAAGAGGATATAATATGGGAGGAACCCATTGTGCTGCGAAGGGTGCAATAAGCAGATATGTAAATTCTGCCATGCTAGATTTATGGAAAGAAAGAATTTACATAACAGAGGTAAGACCTGGTGCTATTGATACAGGCATGTATGATAATAAAGCCGTACAAGAAGCTGTTTTAGAAATTGATAAAGAATATGGTAACTATTATAATAAAAACGGAATAAGACTAGCACCACCAATATCAGTAGGAGAAGCAATAAATTACGTTTTTACAACACCAGCAAATATACCTTCATTAAATTTAGTTGCTAAAGGGCAATTTCCTAATGAAGGTTCTTAATGATTATATTTATATGATTGTTTTTTTCTTAGTTAGTTTAAAATAAACATTATTCTAAATTGAATTATTTCCTGTTGACTTCAAACCATCCCTTGCCTTTTTCCATCAGCTTTTTCTGGCTTGATAGTTTTTCATTCAGTGTCGGCTCCCTTACCTTATAGAATATGCCCAGTGGAATCCTGGATTTTTCATCCTCATAATCCCATTCCCTTGCCCTTTTTATTGCCTGGTCCCAGTCTTTTGGATTATGTTTTTTGTCTTCAAGCTTATAAAACTGTTTTTCCATCGACTCTGATTTATTGTGGAATATGAGGCATGGCTGCAGTATATCAATAAGTGAGAAGCCTTTGTGTTTTACAGCCTCTTCAATTATCTTTGTTGTATGCTCTATATCCTTAGGATAGGCTCTTGCCACAAATGTTGCCCCAAGCTCCAATGCAACAGCAATGGGGTTCATTGGCTTTATTTTTAGTCCTTCAGGCTGGGCTTTTGTTACTGCATATTCTTCAGATGTTGCTGTGGCCTGGCCGGTTGTCAGGGCAAAAATCTGGTTGTTGTGGACTATCATGTTTATGTCTGCATTATACCTGCAGTTATGGACAAAATGCGAAACGCCTTCATCATAAGTGTCCCCGTCCCCCCCGAATCCGAAAACTGTAAGCTTAGGGTTTCCTAATTTCATTCCCAGAGCAGCAGGCAGGGCTCTTCCATGCAGGGAATATACTCCTCCTATATTTAAATAATCAAATATTTTTGCATGGCATCCTATTCCTGTGGCCATAACAACATCCTTCTGTTTTAATTTCCCTTCGTTTATCATTTTCTCAATGACATTCTGAACTGCCTTGAGTATGAAAAAATTATAACATCCGAGGCACCATGTAGGTGCTGCTTTTGTTGAAAGCTCTGTTTTTTTTGCCATATTATCACTTTAATATTTTTATGATTTGTTCTTTCAAAGTGTCTTCTTCAAAAGGCCTTCCGTCATATCTCAGTATTTTATCCTTAATCTCAAAGCCTGTTTCTTTTCTTATTTCCCTGCCCAACAAGCCAGTTGCATTATTCTCAACTAAAATAACCTTTTTTGAATTTTCCAGATATTTTTTAATCTCTTTAGGAAAGGGTTTTATATAGATTAACTGCAAAAACTTAGCATCTATATCGTGGATAGCATCCACTATTGCCCCTTTAGTAGAGCCCCAGCCGACAATAAGGTTTTTACTGGCTTTTCTGCCGTGAATTTTATAGGTCTGGAATTTTTTAACTTCTTTTTTCAGAGTTTCCTCTTTTCTTAGTCTTTTGTCATACATTTTTTTAGCCATAGCAGCATCTTCTATTGTAATTCCTTTTTCATCATGCTCATAGCTTGTTGATTTCACTATGTTTACTGAAGGGACGCTTCTTTTGCTGTTTCCTGATTTGGTTATTTTATAATTATTATACAATCCTTTTGTTTTCTTTTGGTCTATGTTTCTTTTAATCTTTATCAGTTTTGGCTCTTTTATATATGTGAACTGGGATTCTGAAACATGCTTATCCCCAAGCAATACTGACAGAAGCCTGTATTTTTCTGCAAAATAAAAAGCCTCGTTTGTGCATATTATAGATTCTTCTGCATCACCCGGAGCTATTACAATCCTTGGAAATTCACCATGGCTTGCATTTAATGCGATATTCAAATCCCCCTGTCCTGTATATGTGGGGACCCCTGAACCAGGGCCTGGCCTTTGTGCAAGATAGACAACCAGAGGAATCTCTGAAATGCCCTGCATGCTCATCGCTTCTGTCATTAAATCATAGCCGCCACCTGAAGTTCCTATCATGGTTCTTGCCCCTGTGTGTGATGATCCTAAAGCTGCATTTGCCACAGCTATCTCATTTTCAGCCAGAAATACAGTTATATTATTTTTTTCCTGTTCTCCCGCAAGTAAATGTAAAACAGGTGTTGCAGGAGTCATTGGGTAAGCAAGGTAAATATCTATTCCTGATTTAATTGCTCCTTTTGCAATTGCATCACTTCCTGAAAGAAGCTTAAGGTTTTTATGGGCAGGCTTTTTTAATTTAGCCCTTAAGTCAAGCCTGTTTATCTCTGATTTTGTAATCTTAAGCTTTTTTATGTCAGCATTATAGCCAGATTCTGCTGCTTCTTTGTCCAGAGGCAAAAACTTCTTTCCCTTAAATTTCTCCTCTAATTTTTTTATTAATAATTCCAGAGGCAAACCCAGAATCTTAATCAGTAAGCCTAAAAAGAAAACATTTGAAACCCTTTTAAACTTATCATCCATATTAACATCTTTTATACTGACTATAGATGTGTTTTTGTTTGCTCCTGTTTTATGCTCTTTTATCGTATTTTCATCCAAAGCAACAATCAACTGGACTTTTTTATCCTGGGACTTTATTTTTCTGTTAGAAACAGCAATAATATTGAAATTATTTCCTCCCCTTATCAATGAAGGATAATCCCTATAATTAAAGACATAATAACCATATTCTGTTAATATTTCTCCTAATAGAATAGCAGCTGCATTTGCACCCTGGCCTGCTTTTCCACCTATAAGAATATTTATCTTCATTAATAATCAAACCTCTTTTTATTAATATAATTATAAAATTTTATTTTACTATTTAAATTTTTTGCTTAATTAATTATAAAACAATATTTAAATAATAAAACCCTTAATAAATTTACAGTATGGAAAACAATAATTGGTTCAAAGAATCCATAATATACCAGATTTTTATTGACAGGTTTGCCGGCTATAGCCCAAAAAAGGACTGGGACAAGCCATGCTTTTTAGGGGGGAACATTAAGGGAATTGATGAAAAATTAGATTATCTAAAAAATCTGGGGATAAATACAATATGGATTTCACCTTTTTACATGACAAATAAATATCATGGATATCATATTACAGATTTCTTTAGTGTTGAGCCTAATTTCGGGACTAAGGGGGATTTAAAGGAATTAATAAAAAAGGTTCATAAATCAGAAATGAGAATAATCGCTGATTTTGTTCCAAACCACTGCTCAGACAAGCACCCTTATTTTATTGAAGCGCAGAAGAATAAAAAGAGCAAATATTATAATTGGTTTTATTTTAAAAAATGGCCTGGCGATTACTTATGTTTTTTGAGCATAAATGAACTGCCGAAAATAAACCTGGATTTTAAGCCTGCAAGGGATCATATAATAAAAGCAGCAAAATACTGGCTGGATATTGGCTTTGATGGTTATAGATTAGATCATGTTCTTGGTCCAAGCCATAATTTCTGGAAAGAATTCAGTAAAGAAATAAAAAAAGATTTTCCTGATGCTGTCCTGATAGGGGAAGCCTGCATGATTAATGGTATTAGATTTAATGAATTAAAAACCCTAAGAATACGGAGAAAATTTGTTAAATGGTTATCATGGCATTTAAAAGATAATTCTGATTCTTTAATGAAAGAATATGTCAATGAACTGGATGGTGTATTGGATTTTAGATTCAGGAGCTTAATAGAAAAGTTTGCTGAAAAAAGATTAGATGAGAAGCAATTAATCAGAAAATTAGACAGGCATTATAAAAAATACCCTGATAATTTTTTTCTTCCAAGTTTTTTGGATAATCATGATGTGGACAGGTTTCTGTTTTTATGCAGAAATGATAAAGAAATGCTGAAGAAAGCAGCAGAAATACAGCTTTCCATTCCACAGCCACCAGTAATATATTATGGAACTGAAGTGGGGCTGACACAGGCAAAATCAATAAATGAGTTTCCCTCACACGGGGATTTGCAGGCCAGAAAGCCAATGGAATGGGAAAACCAGGATAAAGAGTTATTAAATTTCTATAAAAGAATAATCAAAGAAAGAAAAAACAGGGCTCATTAAAAATGAGTTTTAATTTAATGTTGTTTTCCTTTAAATTTCTCAGCTATCAAACCTATGACTGCTCCAATAACAAAGGTAATTAATAGAAGAAATAACGTAGATAAGACACCCATACCAATATCGTAATGAGTGCCTACAGTACCTGTAGTATTCCACATAACTCCTTTTGAACCAAGAACATAAATTGCTAAAAACTGAATAGCAATTAAAAAAGGCAGGTTCAGAATCAGAAAAGCCCTATCTATAAATATGTTTAAAATTGCTCCAACTATTAAAATAACTATCTCTAAACCGATTCCAATCCCTAAAGTTCGTAATCCATATTTTAGCCAAGTTTTCATTTTATTATCTTACTAAAACTTCCCTTTCTTCAGAAACTGATTAATCTTATCAATAATATCATTTCTTTTTACCCTTATCTGCTTTCCTGTGTCCCTTTCCCTCAATGTTACTGAATTATCTTTCAAAGAATCATAATCAACGGTTAAGCATAAAGCAGTCCCTTTCATTGTCTGCCTTAAATACCTTTTTCCTATTGATGCAGTATTATCATAACTTACTGTAAAATCAGTGTTTTCATTCAATTCCTTGTAAATTTTTTCAGCTATTTCAGGTATCTTGTCCTTGTTTACTAAAGGCAGGACAGCTATTTTAACAGGGGATAGATGAACAGGAACCTTAAATATAGTTTTCCCCTTTTCCCTGCTTTGGACATCATAAAACAGGTCAAACAGTGCATATATGGGCCTGTCACAGCCAAATGCTATCTCTATTATATGAGGGATTTCTTTTTTATTGTCTTCAATATTAAATACTGCCATTGACTGGTTTGAGAATTTTTGGTGCTGCTTTAAGTCATAATCAGTCCTGTCATGCACTCCTACCATTTCTGTCCATCCAAATGTATTAAGTTTTACCTCTAAATCCCAGGCTTCATATGCATAGAATATCTTTTCTGCTGAGGGATGCTCCCTGAATCTTATATTTTTTTCATCAATGCCAAGTCCTTTAAATAAGGTATAGGCCAAGGCTATTGCATAGGCATAAGCTTTGCTCTTGAAATGTTTTTTCTTCAGAGCCTCGTTTAATGTGATTTTCTTTGCTTCCTCTTTTTTGCCCTGTGCTTTTTCAGGTAGTAAAGGAATCTTAAGATTTTTGTATTTTTCATATTTTTTAAATGAGTTTTTCTGTTTTTCAAAGATAAACATCTGGGCTTCTGCCTGTATAAACTCTCTGAGCCTTATCAGGGATTTTCTCGGGCTTATTTCATTCCTGTAGGCTTTTCCTATCTGGAAGACGCCGAAAGGAAGCTTTTTCCTGAAATGGTCATAATATCTCTTAAAAGGAAGGTATGTTGTTGTGGCTGTTTCAGGCCTGAAATAGGCTTCCTCATTCAACCCTATAGTTGTTTTCATCATCAGGTTATGCTCTCTTAAATCATGGCTTAAAACAGAGCCGCAGTTCGGGCATTTTACCTTTTTTTCCTTGAAGAATTTTTTCAGGTCTTTTACATTTATCTCATCTACAAACTCATCAGCCTTGAAACTCGAATTGCAGTTTTTGCATTCAACAACCATGTCTGTGAAACTGTTCAGATGGCCTGATGCCTCCCATACTATTTTAGGCATTATTGTAGGGCATTCCACTTCCCAGAAGTTTTCCTCCTGAAAATGTTTTCTTATGTAGTTCTCAACATTATTTTTCAGTAATTTTCCCATGGGTGCATAAGTGTAGAAACCTGCTTTCCCACCATAGATTTCAGGCTCAGGCCCCCATATGAAACCTTCTTTTTGCAAAAACTGTATAAGTTTTTCTGTTTCTTCCATTAGTCATTCACCTTCATATTGCGGTTGAAAATAAAATGCTTATTCCTGCAATTAAAAATATTATTGAAGCTACAAGAACAAAGAAAATAACAAAAGGTATTACATAGCCTGCAATAAAAACCTTCCATTTCTCTATCTTATGCGCTTTGCTCTGCCCCAGCAGGTTAAGGTATATTGTGTATACAACTATTCCCAGCATTATTAATACTAAAATTATATTTATAATCATCACTATTGTAGTCTGGGGGATTAACATTGTTAAAATGCCTATTATAAACAGAAAAGGAAAGAACACCAGCACAGGGACATATGAGTATACATAAACATTGAATGTTTTCTGGTAATTGCCTTTTGGGCTGAATAATAAAAGGAATAAATAGAGCGCTGCTGAATTTATAAAAATCCATACAATATTCACAATATAGCTGAAAACCATTATCCCTGCAACAGCAATTAGTGAAAATATTATTGGTGTTGTGGCTTCCCTTATATCCCCCGCATAATAAATGCTGAAAAAGAAGGTATAAAAAGCAGCCAATATTAAGTAAAATTTAAGAGGATTTACAATGTCATTTTCTTTTACTAATTTGTCAAAGAATTTATCAGGATTATTCAGTAATTTTTTTATCTTTTCAATCATTTTAAATACCCTATTTTTGTTATCTTATTTCATTTATTAATGTTTTCTTTTTGCTCTTTTAATCTTTTTGTTGAAATATTTTTTTACATTATCCGGGATTTTAGGCATTGCATTTTTCCCCAGTCTGTATTGGATTATCTCAGATTCCCTGCCCCAGGAATAGTCCCCTTTTTTTGTTTTTATCTTTTCAATCCTGAATTCATCTGTTTCAGTCCCTTTTTTTAAATTATAATAAACTGACCTCATACTTATTTCAGGAAAGAGCTGATTATATTCCTTGTATATCTCATAGCCGTAGGCTTTTTTCATAAAATAGACCATTTCAATAATGTTCTGCCTTATTTCTGAGCCCAGAGGCCTTCCCCTTTTTCTCATTTTTTTATTCTAATTATAGAATATATAAATATTTTTCTATATTGCAAAATATTCCCTGAAAATAAAATTAATATAAAAATAAATTAAGAAAAATTAAATAAAAATTATTTATATTTTGGCTTATAATTGACTTTAGCATAATGGTTTTGTTTTGGAACTCTTCCTGAAACATTAAATAATCTTCTTCGGGCTTCTCTCTGGGCAAAAACCTTATCAACCTTTTTCTCTAATTTCTCTTTTTCATTTAAATTTAGTTTGGTTTTCATATGATGTTTGAGTTTTCTTTTTATCTTGGTGGTATAATCTCCATATCCAATATCTTTTTTCTCAATTCGATTCTTTCTTTTATTCCTTTCTGCCTTTCAATTGCTTCATCTGAGGCCATGAAAACACTAATTGACCCTTTATATATTGGATGCTGTGGATCAGGTGTATTTATCCAGTTTACTGTATGTACACCTTCATAAAGACCTTTGCTTGGAACAAAATTATATCTGGGAATTAAACCGCTTGACATTATTACGTTTTGTTTTCCTCTTTTCGATATTTTAGGATGGTGCCTGTGAGCAGCCATAACTAATTTTGAACTAATACCTGCTCCCCGAATTTGCTTCCAGACATTATTTGACATCTTATGAACTGCAAAAATTTCAGGATATTCTTTATTATCTCCAAAAAACATAAGTCCTGATTCTTCACCAATTGCAGCTATATTGATTCTGTCAGCAACCCTGATTCTTTCTCCATTAGGTAAATCAATATATGCTTGTTGGTATAAGTTCCTCAAACTCAAAGCTTCGTCTCCATTATGTTTTGTTGTTCTGTTGGGATGGTCACCACTTACAGCTATAGCTCTTCCACCATTTTCTATTGTTTCTCTCAGATAATCTGCAAAAGAGGAAATGCCAAATTCTTCATATTGTTCATCAAGATTAGGTCTGGCCATTCCTTCACCCATTATTCTTATAATTTCTTCCAAAACTTCAGTTTTTTCTTTATCATCTTTTATTTTATCATTTATGTTTTCTATTGCTTTTTCATATTGATGTTTGCTTAAAACATTATGCTGGGCAGATAGATTTCTTCCCCTGATTACCTGAGCCCCATCTATTATCTCAGACATTTTTAACAAGTCAGGATAATCAAAATTCTCTTTTACATATTTTACCCAACCTCCTCTGTATATATCTCCAGGGTTTTGGTTCCATGGATCAGCATCTCCCTGATGAGAATCATCATAAGAAGATATTGATATTTTAAGAGTATATTTTTCTCTGTTCTTTAATTTCTCAATTCTTTCTTTATCTTTTTCTGTCAGTTTTTTATCATTTCTCAATACAGTAATTTTGTTTTCATTATAATATAATTTCAGAAGATCATCCATATCTAATAAATGAAACTGGTCCTCTCCTTTTTCTTTGCCTTTAATATGAAGTGGTACTTGTCCACTTTCTTCTTCTATAGGATCATATTTTTTCTTTCTTTCTTCTCCAGGAACAGTTCTACGATATTCTCTTGTTGTATCTAAAGTATACATGTTTCCTAATTGAATCAAAAGTGTTGATTCTGATTTTTTGGCATATTCTAATTTTGGAGCTTCTTTATCATTTAAAGGATATTTTCTTTCTTCTGCAATCCATAATTCAGAAGAAGGTCCTTTTAACCAAACATCAGGAACCCAGACACGTTTTCTTCCTAGATTGGAAATATCATCAAGCATTTCCTGGAGTTGTTTGTCTCCTTCTCTGCTTGATATTGAATATTCTGATCTAAAACCCCGTTTATCTATTTCAAAATCAGAAATACCTTCATCCAGAACTCTCAAATCAAAATCTCCTGCAATTTTTTC
>CAZQLC010000010.1:0-17090 GCA_964594025.1 uncultured Methanosarcinales archaeon | reverse complement strand
AGAAGCCCTGAATTTTATAGCAAAAAAAGTGGGAATCACACAAGCCAAGGATGTGAGAATAGAAAGGACACAAGAAATATTAGACAAATATCTATTGCCTCATATAGGAGGGGATAAGGAGCACAGGCTGGAAAAAGCATATAATATATGCAAATATCTTAAGAAGTTTATAATGATTGAGGAAGGAAAATGGCCTATTGATGATAAAGACCACTATAAAAACAAAAGATTAAAGCTTAGCGGTGATTTATTAGCTGATTTGTTTTCTGTGAATCTTAAGGTTTTGATAGGAGACCTTCTTTATAATTTTCAGAGAATGGTAAAAAGGGGCAAATTTCCAAGCATCAAAGTAATAATAAGGGATAAATTACTGACAAAAAGAATTTTCAGCAGTATGGCAACAGGAACATGGGTAGGCGGAAGAACAGGAGTAAGCCAAAGAATAGAAAGGCTGAATTTTTTACATCTGCTGTCCTATCTGCAGAGGGTTGTAAGCCCCTTGAGTACAGTGGGGGAAAATTTTGAAGCAAGAATGCTTCATGCAACTCATATGGGAAGATTATGCCCAACTGAAACACCCGAAGGAACCAATATAGGATTAAGAAAAAATATGGCACTCCTTGCTTCTGTTTCATTAGATACTGATAAAAAAGAATTATTAACCAAATTAAAAAAGTTTGGTTTAAAACAAATTTAAGTGATATAAAAATAAAAATAATATTAAAAGAAAATGACCGTTAAGAAAAAAATAAAAAAGGAAAAGGCAGAGAAACAAACAGAAAAAAAGCCTAAAAGAAAAAAAGACACAAATAAAAATAAGACTATGAGGATGAAGGATAATAATATGGGAAGAGAAACAGAGGTTTTCCTGGATGATATATTTATGGGAACAGTTGAAAAATCAGAAGAGTTTATTGAAAAAATAAAAAATGAGAGAAGGATGAACAGGAAATTTTACACTGTGAATGTATATTATGATAAAAAAAGAAAAAGAATATTCATTGGCTCAAGAAAAGGCAGAGTTTTAAGGCCTTTAATAGTTGTTGAGAACGGAGAGCCCAAACTTAGTGAGAATCATATAAAACAGCTGGAAAAAAACAAGATGTCATGGTCTGACCTTATTAATGAGGGAATAATTGAATATCTTGATGCTGAAGAGGAGGAAACTGCTCTGGTCGCTATTGACAGAGAGGATTTAACTCATGAACATACACATCTTGAGATAAGCCCCATGGATATATTTGGATTATGCACTTCCTTGGTTCCTTTCGAGGACCATGACCATGCTGTAAGGCTTAACCAGGGATCTAAAAACCAAAAACAGGCAATAGGTTTTTATGCCGCAAATTTCAATTATAGAATGGATATGGATGTTAACCTGCTTCACTATCCCCAGAGACCCATAGTCAGTACTCTTACACAGGATATGATAAATCTTGACAAGCACCCTTACGGCCAGAATGTAATTGTTGCTGTAATGTCTTATGAAGGCTATAATATGGAGGATGCTGTGGTATTCAACAAGAGTTCAATAGAAAGAGGTATGGCAAGAAGCACTTATTTCAGGCCTGTATCAAGCGAAGAGTTAAAATATTCCGGAGGATTAATGGACAATATATGCATTCCTGATAAGGACATTAAAGGATACAGGAGTGAAAAAGAATATGCTTATCTTGAGGAAGACGGACTTATTTATCCTGAAGCAGATGTTAAAGAGGGTGATGTGATTATAGGAAAAACAAGCCCGCCAAGATTTTTAAGCTCGTTGGATGAATATGAACTTTCTACAAGCTCAAGGAGGGAATCCTCAATTGCCCTGAAGCATGGTGAAAAAGGGGTTGTTGATATGGTCCTTCTCACACAAAATGAAGAAGGGAACAAACTGGTTCAGGTAAGGCTAAGAAATACTAAAGTGCCTGAAATAGGGGATAAATTCACGTCAAGGCACGGGCAAAAAGGTATTATTGGATTAATAGTGCCTGAAGAAGACCTGCCTTTCACATCTTCAGGAATAAAACCTGATATAATATTCAGCCCACAGGGTATACCAAGCAGGATGACTTTGGGGCATATGATTGAATTAATAGCAGGAAAAACAGGATCCATGGCAGGAAGATATATTGACGGCACCATCTTTTCAGGGGAAAATGAGATGGATATAAGAAAAGAACTTGAAACTATGGGTTTCAGGGAAGACGGCTCAGAGGTTATGTATGACGGCATAACAGGAAGGGCTTATAAATCCACAATTTATATTGGTAATATGTATTATCTGAAACTAAAGCATTTGGTTTCAAATAAATTGCATTCAAGGTCCACAGGGCCAATCCAGCTGCTGACAAGACAACCTACAGAAGGAAGGGCAAATGAAGGCGGGTTAAGATTAGGAGAGATGGAAAAAGATACTTTGGTAGCACATGGTGCCAGTATCCTGCTTAAAGAAAGATTCGATTCTGACAGGGCGGTTTTCCCAATATGTGAGAAATGCGGCATGGTGGGGGTTCATGATATAAGAACCAACAACTTTTTTTGCTCTGTTTGTGGCAGTGACACTGAAATAAGCAATGTGGAAATGAGTTATTCTTTCAAGCTTATGCTTGATGAATTCAAAAGTTTATGCATTTATCCAAAAATGGAATTAAAGAGCAGATTAAGTGTATATGATGAAGATGAAAAAAATAATAATCCAGCAGATGAGAAAAAAACAGCAGATATTAAAAATGATGCTGAAAATCAGGAATAAACAATAAATAAGATAATACAAAAATAACAATCAACCAATAAATTAAAATTAAAACAAGGGAGATAAAATGGAATTAAAGGTTTTCAAAAAAATAGATAAAATCAGGTTTGGGGTTCTTTCTCCAAAATATATTAAGAAAATGGCTTCTGCCAAAATCATAACTCCTGAGCTTTATGATAAAGAAGGATATCCTGTTGACGGGGGTTTAATGGATATAAGGATGGGTGTTATAGACCCTGGTCTGAGATGTAAAACCTGTGGGGGCAAGCTAAAGGAATGTCCGGGTCATTTTGGTTATATGGAACTGGCAAGACCTGTTCTTCATATAAAATTTATAGGCATAATACTTGATTTACTCAGAAATACATGCAGGGATTGCGGAAGGATACTTATACCTGATGATAAAAGAAAGCTTTATCTGAGCCAGCTTAAAAAAGCTGATGAACAGGGGGGCTTGTTTTTGAGAAGGAAAAGGATAAAAGATATTGTTTCTTCATTAAAGACCATTAAAAAATGCCCTCATTGTAAAAGCAAACAAAAGAAAATTGTTCTGGAAAAGCCAACAACATTCATAGAAGAGGAAGAAAGGCTGAGCCCTATTGAGATAAGGACAAGGCTTGAGAAGATAATTGACAAGGATTTAAAATTTTTCGGGATAAATCCTGAAGCATTCAGGCCTGAATGGGCGGTTCTTAAAATATTTTTAATACCTCCTGTAACAATGAGGCCTTCAATAACTCTGGAATCAGGAGAGAGAAGTGAAGATGACCTGACCCATAAATTAGGGGATATTGTCAGGATAAACCAAAGGCTTTTTGAAAATATAAATGCAGGTGCACCTGAAATTATTATAGGGGATTTATGGGATTTACTGCAGTATCATATAACTACATTTTTTGATAATAATGTTCCCCAGTTGCCTCCAGCAAGACACAGGTCAGGACAGGAATTAAAGACCCTTACAGGCAGGATTAAGGGAAAAGAAGGGAGAATAAGAAGAAATGTTGTAGGAAAAAGGGTAAATTTTTCTGCAAGGACAGTAATCAGCCCCGACCCAAATCTTATGATAAATGAAGTCGGAGTTCCTATGGAAATAGCCATGAAATTAACAGTTCCTGAAAGAGTAAACGAATGGAATATAGCTTTTATAAAAGAGCATATCCAGAGAGGAAGCAAAGAATATCCAGGAGCCAATTATATTATAAGACCAGACGGCAAAAGGAAAAAAATAACAGAAGAAACAAAAGAGCAAATTCTTGAGGAGATAGAGCCTGGTTTTGTTGTTGAAAGGCATTTAAAAAATGGGGATATTGCATTATTCAACAGGCAGCCTTCATTGCACAGGATGAGTATGATGTGCCATAAAGTAAGGCTGCTGCCTGGGAGAACCTTCAGATTAAATCCTGCTGTTTGCCCGCCTTATAACGCTGATTTTGACGGGGATGAGATGAACCTGCATATACCCCAGAGGCAGGAGGCAATGGCTGAAGCAGAGATATTGATGGAAGTCCAGACCCAGCTTATAAGCCCAAGATATGGGTTAAGCATCATAGGCTGCGATCAGGATGCTATTGCAGGCAATTATCTTCTGACACAGGAGGAATTCAGCCTGCCGAGGGACGAGGCAGTGGATTTACTGATGGAAATAGGCATTGAGGATTTCTCAGATTTGCCTGACACTAAAACAATAAAGGGGAATGAAATATTTTCATGCATACTCCCAAAAGATTTCAGTTTTAAGGGATATGCTAAAAATTATATTCCTGGAAAACCTGAAAATGAGCAGCCTACGGGTGCTGTTGTGGAAATAAGAAGAGGAAAACTTATCAAAGGTATTCTGGATAAATCCAACCTTGGTGTCGGAAAAGGCCTTCTTTTGAGGAATATACATAATAAATACGGCTCAGCTAAATCTATTGAATTACTTGGGCAGATACACAGATTGGGCATAAAAGTTCTTACAAAGTATGGCTTTACAGTCAAAATATCTGATACAGACATGAATGAGGAAACAAAAAAAGAAGTCAAAAAACTCATAGATAATGCTTATGATGAAGTTGACAAGTTAATAAACAAATTTGAAAAAGGTGAGATAAAATCCCTTCCCGGAAGAAATAAGAGAGAAACCCTCGAGATATTAATATTAAAATTATTAAATGATACAAGGAACAGGATTGGTGAAAAGGTAATTGAGATGACAAATAAAAATTCAGGGACTATGACTATGATACTTTCAGGAGCAAGAGGGAATCTGTTGAATATAGCACAGATGGCAGCTTGTGTGGGTCAGCAGGCTTTGAGAGGAAACAGGATTAAAAAAGGTTATGAGGGAAGAACCCTTTCTATCTTTAAAAGAAACGACCTGAGAGCAGAAGCAAGAGGCTTTATTAAAAACAGCTTTAAGACAGGATTAGAACCGCATGAGCTTTTCTTTATGACTATGACTGGAAGGGATGCACAGATGGATACTGCACTGCGTACACCTAAATCAGGTTATTTGTACAGAAGATTAGCCAATGCTTTACAGGACCTTAAAGTAGAGTATGATTTTACTGTAAGGGATTCGGGAAAGAAGATAGTGCAGTTTAATTATGGCGAAGACGGCATGGATGTTTCAAAATCAGAAGGCGGAAGGCTTAATATAAGAGAAATAATAGATTTGTTTGAGAAATAGGATAATTCAAAAAATAAAAATCAAGTGGTAAAAATGGAACAGGCTCTTAAAAATATACTGAGAAAATACGAAACAAAATTACCAAAAAAAATAGTTGAAGAAATAGAGAGCAATATCACTGCAGGGTATTCTAAAACCAAATTTGAGAGATTAATGGAAAAAATATATCTGGAGTACAAAAAAACACTGATAGACCCGGGCGAATTTGTCGGTCTGATTGGAGCAGAATCTATAGGAGAGCCGGGAACACAGATGACTCTGAATACATTCCATTTTGCAGGTGTAGCAGAGATGAACGTCACTACAGGTCTGCCAAGGCTTATTGAGGTTCTGGATGCAAGAAAAACAATAAAAACAAAGATGATGGAGATTTACTTAAAAAAACCTTACAATAATAATGAGAAGATTGAAAAGATTATAACTTCTCTGAAGGAAACCAAAATGGGATATCTGGTCGATGAGATTAATATAGATATTTCAGAGGGAAAACTTGATGTACTGCTGAATAAAGAAAGAATGAAAGAACTTGATCTGGATATTGATAATATATTCAAGAAATGCTCCAATAAAATAAGGTCCTTTAAATGTAAAAAAGATAAAGAAGATAATATACTAATCTTTGAGTTAAAGTCAAAATCATCATCATTAAATAAATTATATGATGCAAAAGAAAAAATAAAGGACATATATATAAAAGGTGTAAAGAATATAAAACAGGTGCTGCCTGTTAAAGAGGCCAATGAATACAAGATTGTAACCTCAGGTACCAATCTTCTGAGTGTATTAAAACTTGATTTTGTTGACGAAACAAGGACGAGAAGCAATGATATTTATGAGATGAGGGAGATACTGGGAATAGAAGCTGCCAGGCAGGTAATTATAGATGAGGTTATGAAAGTTATTGAGCAGCAGGGATTAAATGTTGATATAAGGCATATAATGCTTGTCGCTGATACAATATGTGTTTCAGGCAAGATTCAGGGAATAACAAGATATGGAATAGTCAAGGAAAAACTCTCTGTTTTAGCCAGGGCAAGTTTTGAAACTCCCCTAAAACATTTATTTAATGCGAGTATGATGGGAGAGGAAGACCCATTATACAGTGTTATTGAAAATATAATGATAAACCAGTACATACCTGGAGGAACCGGATTGCCTGGTTTGATTACCGAGATTCGGGTAAATGATAAAAAAACTAAAAGCCAGAGTAAAAAACCGATTAAAAAATCAAAAAAATAATATTATATGGTGATTATCATGGAAGAAATCAAAAATATTTTGGAAAAAGAAAATGTTGTGTTTGGAACTGATGAAGTTATAAAAAACCTGAAAAAAGGCAGGATTGCCAAAGTTCTTATAGCAAAAAACTGCAATGAAAATACAAAAAGAGACCTGAAAAGATACAGCACACTCCATGATTTTGAACTGAATTTTCTGGATATTGATAATGATGAGCTTGGCAGCTTATGCAAAAAGTTATTTTCTGTTTCTTTAGTAGGGGTTCTTAAATAAATGATAAAAAATAAAACATCAATAAAAAAACTTGTATATAATTCTGATATGATCAGGATTATGAGCATGTTTCAGTCTGTAACAAAAGCAGGATTAAAGGATTCTTTTGTTCTTGATGAAATACTTTATTTTGTTGTTAGTCCGGGAGATATGGGAAAAGCTCTGGGAAAAAATAAGGGCAATGTGTACAAGCTGAGGGAGAAACTAGGCAGGAAGATAAATATTATTGAATATAGCAGTGATATATTGCAGTTTGTTTCAAATGTTATTTACCCTTTCAGAACCCAGGATATTAAAAATGAAAATAATAAAATAATTATCTACGGGAAAGACCTTAACAACAAGGCAAAAATAATAGGAAAAAGAGCCAGTGCTCTCAGGAGATATGAAAAAGTGGTCCAGAGATATTTCCCGGAAATAGAGGAAATTATAGTAAAATAAACAATAAATTTTATAAACTAATGATTTTTCATTAAACAATTTTATAATCTATAAAAAATGGCAAGAATGCACTCAAGAAGAAAAGGGAAATCAGGAAGCACAAGACCTATGGAAAAAAAGAAGGCTTCCTGGATATCATATGGGGAGAAAGAAATAGAAATGCTGATAATCAAATTAACAAAAAAAGGACAAACTCCTTCTCAGATAGGGCTGCATTTAAGGGATATTTACGGCATACCTGACGTAAAGTCGATTATAGGAAAAAGTATTACTGATTTATTAAAGGAAAAGAATATTTCCTCCAAGATTCCTGAGGATTTGCTTTATTTAATAAAAAAAGCAGTTATTCTAAGGGTACATATTGATGAAAACAAACAGGATGAGACATCAAAAAGAGGCTTGCAGTTGACTGAATCCAAAATATTCAGGTTGATAAAGTATTATAAGAAAACAGGCAGGTTAGCAAAAGACTGGAAGTATGACCCAAGAAAAAGCGGGCTGTATGTATAGTTTTCTATAATTTTTTCTCTATTTATTAAGTAATATTTATATATTATTACTATTTTTTAATAGTGTATGAACAGTAATTATAATCCTGAAAAATTGACTTTAAAAACAGATGACGGCTATTTTCTTGAGGGATATAAAATAAAAAATGGCTCTTCCGGAGCAATCTTCTTTTTCCAGGGATTATTTTCAAAAGTTGATTATTACTGGCAGGAATTTCTTAAGCCCATAGTAAAAAAAATATCACTTGACCTTATTGCACTTAATTACCGAGCCCATGGAAAGTCTGGAGGGGTCTATAATGAAAAAAAATGTTATGAAGATACAAATAAGGCATATGAATGCGGGAATAATAAGGATATATACCTTATTGCTCATAGCGTAGGCTGTAATTATGCCATAAAAAAAATATCTGATTCAATATTTCGTTTCGGGGAAGGAGAGGATTTTATAAAAAGACTAAAAAAGGTGGTTCTTATCTCTCCCCATTATTCTGTTTTTTCCTCAAAAGGATCTATAAAAAATGATTTGGGTCTGGCTGACCGACTTATAACTAAATATGATAAAATCAAAAAAAAGCAAGTCTTAGGAAAACTTAAGTTTATAAATGAGAGAAATATTTCCAAAATAGTTCTTTTTGGCCTGAATTTAAAAGATTCTGCAGGCTATATTTTCAAAAATAGGTCATTACATCCTGATATTCATAGTTTATCTGATTTATTCTGTCAGAAATTAGGGTCAAAGGTTTATAATATAAGAAATATAATAAAACATTTCAATGGTGAGATGCAAATAGACCAATGCATGTATAATTTAAGACCTTGTTATTCAGGAGATAGTTTAAACATACCACCAATATTAACTGTTTTCGGGGAAAATGATGAGGTAATAGGCTTCAATAAGGATAAAAAACTGCTTGAAGACTATGTTAACAAGTTCTTATCTGTTGGAGAATGTATATCTTTTCCCCAAACAGGACATGGGTTAGAGGATCCTGATGATAAAAAACCTTTTTATTTAGGAAGATTGGAAATCAGGCCCAGAAAAGAGCCCCTTGAAAAAATAATAAGTTTTCTAAAAGAATAATTAAGTCTTAACTTTTTTTATCCGACGAAGTCGGACTTTTGGGCCCTTACAAAAATCCTTGGGATTTTTGAAGTTCACAAATCCTTTGGATTTGAGTAACTATCCTTTTTCTAAAAATCAAAAATATTTTGTTTTTGAGGATTAAAAATCTTGATTTTTAATAGGATAGTGGGGCTGCTGGGATTCGAACCCAGGTCGTAAGGTCCCAAACCTCAAATGCTGGACCAGGCTACACTACAGCCCCTGATTTTATAAAATATGAGAACTGTCTGGGTTTTTAAGTTTTATTGTTTTTCTTGTGATTATTATTGTTATTATGGTTATTATCTATGGATTCAGTATGCTTGCATTTTGGAAAATTGCTGCAGCCGTAAAATTTTCCATATACAGATTCCCTTACAACAAGTTTACCGCCGCATTCAGGGCATTTTTTCTCAATCTCACCTTTTTCAATTTCTTCCATCTCTTTTTTTGCTTCCTTATCCTTGATTTCCTTGTTTTTGCATTCGGGATTTAAACATATTTCCTGCTTTTTTCTTTTTTTTGCAATACCTATTATAGGATAGCTGCATTTAGGGCATATTTTTTTTGTAGTATATATTTTCCCGTTTTGGGGCAGATTCAGGATAAGGTCACAGTCAGGATTGTCACATGCAATAAACTCTTTTTTTGTTTTGTGGGAATACCTTATCATAAGATTCCCTTTTTTACATTTAGGGCATTTACCAACAAGGTTCTTTTTGTTTTCTGTCTCATAATATGCCTTTTTAAGTTCCTTGCCTATTTTGTCTTCCTTTTCCCTGAATTTCTTAAGGATGGCAGTCAGTCTTTTCTTTGCTTCTTTGATTATATTCTCTTCTTTCTCTTCTTTATTTCTTATCTTTTCCATCTCTTCTTCAAAATAGCTTGTAAGTTTTTCATCTATTATCTCATCCGAGTATTTTTCAAGTATCTTGATAGTTTCTATTCCTATCTCTGCTGGTTTGATGGGAGTTCCGTAAACATATTCTCTTTGATATAATGAGTCTATAATATGTGCTCTTGTTGCTTTTGTTCCAAGATTCCTTTTTTCAAGTTCCTGTATAATAGAACTTTGAGTATAACGTTTAGGCGGCTGGGTTTCTTTATCATGTTTTATTATATCATCTATTTTCACTTTTTCCCCTTTTTCAACTTCAGGCATATTATGCTCTTTATATTTTATATACGGCTCATAAAATATATGCCACCCTTTTTCTATTGTTCTTTTTCCTTCTGAAATGAATATCTCATCTTTAACATTTATCTTTATTTTCATAGATTCCCTTTTTGCATTTTCTCCGAAACAGGTCATGAACCTTCTTGCAATCAGATCATAAATTTTAAAAGATCTTTTATCTAATTTAGGGATTATTCCTGTAGGATAAATAGCAGGATGTGCAGGGTCTGTTTTTTTGCCCTCATTTGGCTTTAGATATTTCTTAGCCAATAATTTTTCAGCCAATTTCTTATAAACATCCTGTTTTTTTAAGTTGGAGATTATTTTTTTGTAGCCTATGCTTTTCGGCAGTTGCTGTGAAGAGGTTCTTGGATATGAAATGTAACCATTTATGTATAAATCCTGGGCTATCTGTAGTGTTTCCTTTGGGTTTATATTAAACAGTTTATATGATTCTGTCTGTAATGTAGTCAGGTCAAAAGGAAATAAAGGGTATTGCAAATATTCTTTCTTTTCAACTTCATCCACCATACCTTCTTTGCTTTTTTCGACTTTTCTCTTGATTTTTAGGACTTCTTTTTTATCTTTGAATTTGTCTTTTTCATGCCATGCTTCAATCTTATCTTTTTTTATTTTTCCTAATAATTGCAGCTGCCAGAATGGCTCTGGGATAAATTTTTCAATTTCCCTTTCCCTTTCAACGACCATCTTCAGTGCAGGCCCCTGAACTCTTCCTGTGCTCAGAATCTTGAAATAACCTGCTTTTTTTATTGCATGCATCAATGCCCTGCTTATGTTGATTCCATAAAGCCAGTCAAGAAAATGCCTTGTTTCACCTGCATAAGCCTGGCCCCAGTCAAGATGTTCCAGTTTGTTCTTATAAGACTCTTTTAAATCAGGTACAGTTAATGTGGAGAATTTCATCCTGTTTGCATCCTTTTTTTTACATATAAACCTTATGATATTCAGACCGATAACCTCTCCCTCAATATCATAATCTGTTGCAACAGTAAACTTATTGCATTTTTTTGATAGTGTTTTCAGAGCATTTAGGTATTTTCTTGAGTAATCTAATTTTTTCTTGACTTCATAATTTGGTTTCCATTCTATATCAAAACTAGGATAATTAAGTGATTTTAACTTTTTCTTTTCCGTCAGAGAAAAAAGATGACCTACGGCACATCCAACAAGAATATTTTTTGATTTTATCTCATAATAAGGTATTTTATTGATATATTTTTTTTCAGGTATTTTATCTCCCAAGGCATAAGCTATCTTATTTGCTGCAGACGGCTTTTCAGTGATGATTAGTTCAGTCATTAATCCCAAAAAATTTGTTTAGTTTAAAAATCTTTTGCTCTGTTTAGGGTAATTTTTCCGTAATTTTTTTATAATCAGTGTGTTTAGTAAGAATATGTTTTACCATAATATCAACCCGGTTTTGTTAAGATTAGGCCCTTTGAGTGTAAGATATTACGGCCTTATTTATGCACTCGGATTCATTTTAGTATTTTATATATTAAGGAAAACTGCAATTGAAAAAAGAATAAAAAATTTTAATGTTGAAAAATCCGAAGAACTGGCCTTATGGTTAATTCTATCTGTAATAATGGGGGCAAGATTAACCACTGTTTTGATTTTTAATCCTGGTTATTATTTTTCTGACCCTGTTGAGATTTTAAAGATATGGCACGGAGGCCTGTCTTTCCTTGGCGGTTTTGTTAGTGCATTAATAGTCGGTAACTGGTACTGCAGGAAAAACAATATGAATTTTGGCAAACTGGCAGATATTGTTATAATTCCTGTTTCCTTAATCCTTGGCCTGGGAAGAATTGCGAATTTTATCAATGCAGAATTATATGGTATAAAAACCAGTGTTAAATGGTGTGTTGTTTTTCCAAATGTTTCAGGCTGCAGGCACCCCACTCAATTATATGAGGCTTTTGCTTATATATTGATATTTTTTATTATATTCTTCCTATACAAAAAATATTTAGGAGATTATAAAGAAAAAAAGATTATTCCCGGGACTACTTTATGGGTTTTCGGTTTATTATATGGTATTTTCAGGTTTATAATATGTTTCTGGAAGGAACAGGCTGTATTCTACGGCTTAAGACAGGGGCAGTGGTTTTTATTAGTCCTGATTATTTTCTCTGTAGTATGGTTGGTCAGAAATTATATGATAAAGAATAAACCTTTATAAATCAATATTTTTTCTTAAAAATATGAAAACAACATTACCTGAGGATTTTATTAAAGAGCTTATAAAAAAGATTAAGCAGGAAAAACCTAATAAAAAACAATTAAACAAGATAAAAATAGAGTTGTGTTCCAGATATAATCTAAAGGAAATCCCAAAAAATGTAGAATTGATGCTGAATATTCCTGTTCCTGAGTTGGAAAGGATTAAGAAATATTTTATTATAAAAGAAGTCAGAACCGGCTCTGGTGTAGCTGTAATTGCTTTAATGTCCAAACCATTTAAATGTCCTCATGGCAAATGTATAATGTGCCCAGGGGGGCCTGAGAGTTATTTTGGTGATGTCCCTCAGTCTTATACAGGAAAAGAGCCTGCCACAAGAAGAGCCATCAGAAATAATTATGACCCTTATTTTCAGATTTTCAACAGATTAGAGCATTATGTTGTTATGGGCCAAAATCCGCAAAAGGTGGAAATGATCATTATGGGAGGCACATTCCCTTCTTTTAACAAGGATTATAAAAAAGAGTTTATAAGAAACTGTTTTAAGGCAATGAATGATTTTTCTGACTTGTTTTATGATTATAAAGGTAATTTGCAGATAAATAAATTCAAGAAATTTTTTGAGCTGCCCGGAAAAGTGGGGAGCAGGGAAAGAGTAAAAAAAATACATAAAAAACTACTAAAAAAGAAAAATGAAAATATTATTTCATTAAAAGAAGAGCAAAAAAGAAATGAGAAATCCAATATAAGAGATGTTGCTTTATGCATAGAAACAAGGCCTGATTACTGCAAAGAAGAACATATTAATGAAATGCTGGAATTTGGAGTTACAAGAGTTGAACTTGGGGTTCAGAGCACTAAAGATTCTATTCTTAATAAAATGCAGAGAGGCCATACTGTAAAAGATTCTATAAAAGCCACAGAATTAATGAAAGATTCCTTTTTAAAAATTACATACCATATGATGCCTGGTTTCATAAAGGGATTTTCAAACGGCAGTTTACAAGATGAGTTAAAAGACTTGCTGGAAATAATAAAGAATCCTGATTTCAGGCCGGATGCTCTGAAAATATATCCTGCCTTGGTTATTAAAGGCACAGAATTATATGAATTATGGAAAAAAGGAAAGTTTAATCCTGTGAATACAGAAGAAGCTATTGAATTAATCAGGGAGTTTAAGCAATCCATACCAAAATACATGAGAATTATGAGGGTCCAGAGGGATATTCCTGTCCAGAGAGTTGAAGCAGGTGTTAAAAAAACCAATCTGAGACAGATTATCAGAAAAAAGATGAAAAAAGAGAATCTTGAATGTAATTGTATCAGGTGCAGAGAGCCATTTTTATCTGAAAAATACAGGGATATAAAAATAGACTTTGATAATGTAAAAATATTAACCGAGGAATATTATGCAAGCAAAGGAAAAGAAATTTTTATTTCTGCTGAAGACACCAAGAATAATATTTTAATTGGTTTTTGCAGACTAAGAATACCAAATAAAACCTTCAGAAAGGAATTAAATGATAAAAAAACAGCAGGTATAAGGGAACTGCATGTATATGGGACTGCTTTAGGACTGCAAAAAAGAAAAGAGGAGAGCATCCAGCATAAAGGCTACGGCAAAATATTATTAAAAAAAGCAGAGGAAATAGCCAAAAACAGATATAATATTAAAAAATTATATATTATTTCAGGTGTTGGTGTCAGAGAATATTACAAGAGATTAGGCTATAAGAAACAGGGCGTTTATATGGCCAGGGAATTATAATAAATTAAATAATTATTTATTTTTTTGAGACATTTTCAATGTCTTTTTCCAACACTCCAAACACAAGACCTCTATTACAATAATAGTCAGAATCGTAGTAAACCTCAAGATAATTACTAAATATCTCTTTGGTCAATAAACCAATAACTAAGTGAGTTGATTGATAACTGTTAAAATTTCTAACAGAAATCCCACCTTCATAAAATTCTATAGAAGTAATTTTTCTAAGATTTTTAGCTTCATCTTTAGTATGCTCTAAAACTCTTGCTAATCCTCCTTTTACGAATGTATCGCAGTTTTGTACTCCGGTTTTGAATGAATCATACTCTGCAAAACCAAAATCCCTTAGATTTTCTGAGTCTGGAACAATATAAACTTTTCCTTTACCAATTTTTATGGGTTCAACTTTATCTAAATAAGATTTAAGAGTTTTATTATCATACTTGGGTGTTCCGTTTTTATATCTTGGTGGATTTGTAAAAATCCCTTCATCCGTCTTTACTATTAGTCCAGCCCGAAGCCATTGTCTGTCAAAAATCTGTGGCTTTGACCTTCCTTTGAAATCACAAGAAGCGATCAAAATAGACTCAGCAGTAGTTGCCTCTCTAAAAATCATTTTTTCTCTTGTTAGAGGATGAGAATAATTTTTCGGCTTTCTTAAACCCTTACAGTAAGAATAAAGATCATCGGGGGCAAATGGATCCAGACTTGCGGTCATTTCTTTATCGCCCGAGATTCTAATTAAATCTCTTACAGGTACTTCTGAATTTTTGGTAATTATTTTATACCTTGTTTTTGTCATAATTTTTATATAAAATATATGTTTATAAATGTTTTGATTTTGTTTTGTTTTTATAGTAGTAACAAATTAACCATTAACTTTTTATATCCCTTTTTTTTCCCCAGGATTATGGCAAAATTAGAGCCAATACCCAAAACTGAGAATATTCAGATAAAGGATTCATTTAAAGAGCATTATAAGAAATTATTGGGAAAAGACTAT
This sequence comes from uncultured Methanosarcinales archaeon, assembly GCA_964594025.1. Lineage (GTDB taxonomy): Archaea > Nanobdellota > Nanobdellia > Woesearchaeales > UBA9642 > JAFGLI01. Next base: position 1,952 of record CAZQLC010000010.1, on the reverse strand, counting down.
GATAATTTCATTAAACATTCATTATCTTATCAGAGAAAAGCCATAAGAGTAAATACTTTAAAGATTTCTGTTGATGAATTAAAGAAAAGACTGGAAAAAAGATGGTATTTAACACCAGTTTTTTGGTGCAAAGAAGGCTTTTTCATCAGGTTTAAAGCTAATGAAGATGAGGAAGAGGATGAAAGGTATGACATAGGAAACCTTCCTGAACATGCTCTGGGATATATATATGTCCAGTCTGCTGTATCAATGATTCCTCCTATTGTCATGGAATTAAGCCCTGAACAAAAAGTTCTGGATTTATGCGCTGCTCCGGGCTCTAAAACTACTCAAATAGCCCAGTATATGAATAATAAAGGGATTTTAATAGCAAATGATGCAGATTCAAAAAGGTTAAAAGCATTAGGCTTAAACCTTCAGAGGTGCGGAATAACCAATACCCTGGTGACAAATATGTCAGGAAATAATTTCTCCAGGAAATCATGCAACAATGAGGATAAATTTGACAGGATACTGCTGGATGCACCCTGCTCAGGGACCGGAATAATAATGAAGTCACTGAAAACATTACTGAATTGGAATATAAATGCAGTTAAAAGATTACAGGGTATACAAAAAGATTTAATTCAGAATACTTTTAAGCTTTTAAAGAAAGATGGCTTATTGATTTACAGCACATGCACTTTAGAGCCTCTGGAGAATGAAGCAGTAATAGACTATTTTCTAAAAAACAATAAAAACGCTGAATTAGAAAAAATTAATTTACCCATAAATTCTACAAAACCATTTCTAAAATATAATAATGAAGAATATAATAAAGAGATAAACAAATGCTTAAGAATACATCCCTATGACAACAACACAGGGGGATTTTTTGTTGCTAAAATAAGGAAAATCTAGAAAGTAAAGAGGATTTTCTATTTTGGTTTTTCAATATTTCTATTCTTCTTTTTATTTTCATTAATTCTCTGCCTGTTTCTTTATAATTTAAATTTAATTTTTCATAAAGATTAGCTATTTTGTATAGTTCTTCTATTTTATTGCTTTTGTTTAGATTAGCTTCTTCATAACAGTCCAGGAGCGCAAACTCTACTATTTTTAAGCGAGTAGAGATTTTTTCTTCTTCTCTATGTAAATCCTCTTGTTCTTTTATTTTATTGCTTTTGTTTAATCTTTTTAAGCGAGCATGTAAATCCTCTTGTTCTTTTAAGTATTCATCCCCCCATTGTTTAAATGCTTCTTTAGTTTTTTCTTCTGCACCAACTCTTTTATAACCACGTATTGCATTTTTAAAATTACCCTTTTCTAATTCTTTATCTCCAATTCTTATCCAAATTTCTTTTTCAGATAGATTTGCTTTTTTATAATATTCTATACATTCTAGAGTTTTATTTTTCCCTATCAGTATATCTCCTTTTTTTATTCTTAGTTTTTTTGTTTTTTCTTCTGCTCCTATTTTTTCATAACTTTGTATTGCACAGTCAAAATCATTTCTCTTTTCACATAGTTCTCCCAAAGTTTCATAAAAAGCATTTCTTGTATCTTCTTTAACAATGTTTATCTTTTTTTCAAGTTCATTTAAATAACAAATCTTTGATTCATCTGTCTTTAATATGCTTATTTTTTTGTAAATTTTATCTTTAGTCATACCTTTCTTTGTGGACATTATTATCACCGATTTTATGATTTTAAAAAATGTATCTATTGTAAAATGGTGAATATATATAAATGTTACGGATTAAAGAATTATTTTTTAACCAAACTCTACAAATTTATAATCTCAGCATTCTCAATAGAATCTTTAATCTCTTTTTCTATATTCAAATTCTTCTCAGACTGTTCTATTGTTTTCAAATCAGATCTTGTTTCAGGATGCTCAGGCAGGAAATAACTGCAGCAGTCCTGATAAGGCTGTATTGATGTTTCATATGTGCCTATTTCCCTTGCTTTTT
>CAZQLC010000009.1:0-17458 GCA_964594025.1 uncultured Methanosarcinales archaeon | reverse complement strand
AATTAAGTCAATATTTTTTAAACCAAATAAATTATAACCACACACGTTGGCAATATTATATTCTGGAAAAAGAACTTCAAGAACTTCAAGAGGATTTTCTTTACATCTTCCAATCTCTCTTGTGCCTTGCCTATAAATATTATATTTCGATTTATAAAAAAAATCTAATTCTATTGCACTGTATGTATCAAAAGTATTATTAAATCCAAGTTTATTAGTGGCATTTTTTTCTTTCTCTTTCTTTTTTTCTTTCTTTTTAAAATATTTTGCCTTTTTTTTGAACATATCTCTAGTCATATAAATAAAAAAGCATTAGAAATATAAAAAGATTATTGTTAAGAATTACTTATTAAATATTCTCTTTAAGACGCAACCCCTCCCACAATAACATAGCCGCTGCAGTTTCCTTTTCTTGGTTTAGGGACGCCGATCTTCCAGTAAATGTTTTTCTCTGCATTAAATGTGTTATTTGCTGACTTCAGATTAAAATCATCTAACTGAAAAGGGTCATTAGTTAAAGAAACCATCTGAGTGTAACCCAGGCCTGAATCCAAAGAATATTTCTCGTAACTGACTGAAATATTGCCTAAACTGCAATCCATAGCTAAACCGTCATTTTCATATAAGCCGTAGCCGTATAATGTGACATCGATCTCTTTATTGCCTAAATTCATTATTGTGATTGTCTCATCTGTTGTTGAATTATCCCCTGGAGCCAGAAAGCCGTAATCTATGAACTGAGGGGAAACATTGACTGCATACAAGTCATTTATTTCTGTTGTATTATATCCATTATTTTCAAAGCCGTCATTGTCTGTAACAGAAACATTGCAGTACCATAAGCCTGCAGTTGTAAAATACTGTAAAGTGAAATTGCAGTAATAAGAAATGCTGTTTGAATCCTGGCTGTAATTAAAACAAACGCCTGTATAATGTGTCTTGTTGTCATCCGGGTCATCAAAATCATTTCCTTCATAATAAAAAACAACATTCACATTGTCTATTTCAGTGTAACTGTAAGGATCGCTGACTGTTGTATTGCACTGTATTGTTTTTATAGAACCCGGAGTTAAGGTTATATTGGATTGTATGATGACCTCTTCAACCACAGGTTCAGAGTTTACTGTAAATGTCCTGAGAACAGACTGGTTTGTATTTGAGGCATTATCAGAGCATTCAACAAACCATGAATAATTGCCGTTGCTGAAATTTGAAAGAGTAATATTGCCTAAGGAATTATTATTTACAAAAACAGTTTCATTATACTGCTCTCCCAAAGAAGTGTAATTATTAACAAACAAAATACATGAAAGATTAATATCAAGATTATCAGAAACACTGAAAACAAAATCAATTGCTGAAATATTTATCAAAGAGCCTTCTGATGGTGAAATCAATGCCAGATAAGGAGCAGTTCTGTCAACTGTAAGGTTATATGAAGATGAACCCCCTGAAATCGTGCTGTTGCTGCAGTTTACAAGCCATGAATAATGCCCCTGTGACAGTGTATTGTTTGCATACAATGATGTCGGAGTATTATTAAAAACAGTGTTATTTATTCCATAGCCTATATCATTCAAAAATAATTCACAGGACATATTTGATGCATTACTTATATAATAAAAACTGAATCCTATTGTATTGTTTGTGCCGTTTGTCCAGCTGTTATTTCCGGGGGAAACAATATTGACAGATAAGGCTTTTACTAAAAAAATAGATAAAATAAATATCAATACTATTATTCCTGAAAAAATAATACTTTTTCTCATTTTCCCCGACTATCTGAAGAGTTTCTGTTTTTGTGATTTTTTCTTTTTTATTATTATCATCAAAAACAATATGACTACTATTATAGTTATAAGAGCCAGCCAGGAAAATCTGCCTGCTGGTTTCTCCTTATCAACATTAAGAACAGTGCTCTTTTCATAAGTTAATTTATTATTATAAAGAACTCTTCCTGATATATAATACTGGGATATCTCCTGGGGCCTGAAATAAGCCTCGAATGTTTTTGTCTCTGAAGGCTTAACTTCCAGAGTGTCTGATTCTATGATGCCGATGACTTTATCCCCGGCATATATCCTGCCTGTGAATTTTGCACTCACTGTCCTTTTGCCTGTATTTTTGAATATTGCTTTTACAGGAACAACCTCATCTACTGAAGCCCAGCTTTTGGTTTCCAGCCTTATTAACTCCCCTTCATCTATTATAGAGCCTTTTTCCTTTACATCAAATGTTATTGTGCTTCCTCCCCTACACGGGCTTACAGATACATCAGCCCAGTACTGCCCTACAGGCAGGTCATGGCCCTCAATCTCATACTCTGTCTTCATGGTTGCTGTTGGAAATATGTATTCATCAGAAACAAACTCTTTGGTGAACATCAGCCTTTCCTGATTCCTGTCCCATATGTCAACTGTAAACCTGGGTTTTACCCTTACATTGCCCTCGTTTTTCACTGAAGATGAAAATTTAAGAGGAGAACCTTCTTCAGCATCATCAATATTAAAAGCACCGCTGTTGCATTTTATAATCTCATCACCTGTGATGCCCACGTTTATTTTTATTATAAACGCAGACAAAACTGAAGCACCGTACTGTGCGCCTTCAGGCTTTGGTATGCTCCCTGCTATGACCCTTATGCTGCCTGAATAATTCCCTGAAGGCATATCCTCAGGAGGCTCTATTATAACCTTTATCAGCTGGTTCCTGTTTATGCTCATATATAATGACTCATTAGGCTCCACCCTTATCCATTCTGCAATTTCACCATGCATATCATAACCAATGGAAAGATTGCCGGAGTAATCTGTCATAACAAGAACAGTGTCTTCAGCATATCCTCCCCTCAGTACATCATCATAATCTATACCTGCCTTGTTTACTGAAAGAAGCACTGCACATGACAAAAAGGCATTTAATGAAAAAATAATTAAGGAAAGGATAAATATCATAAAAAAGCCTTTTTTACTGTTTTTTTTCATATTGTTATTCATTTTTTTAATCTTATCCAAATGTTATGAAGCTGAATACCCTTGATAATAGAGATAATGCAATGAAATAAACTGTAATTGTTGTTATTAAAAACATAGGTATATATTTCAAGCCTCCCTTTACCTCTCCTTTCTCAATAATAGTTATTAAAACAGAGGCAAAAACAGAGATTACAGAAAGTGAAACAACTGAAAATACCCTGAAGTTCTCGGGGTCGAGCACAACCTGGCTGAACTTTATCGGCAGGGAAACCGCCTCTATTGTGCTTAACTGTGATGAAAACCCTATTATTATATGCAGAAGCTGATAAGACAATGCAAACAATCCGGGTGCTATAAATAAAACTATTGCTCCTATGAATATTGTATAAGTAAGGGTCGAGGCTGCCATCTCATCCCTTAATTCCTGGGTTTCCCTCATGTTATCAACGATCCTGTCCAGAACATCAGTTATATGCCCTCCGCTTTCTATCTCTCCTATGATCAGGCCTATAGACCTTCTTAATGTGGGGCTGTCATATTTTTCAGAAAACTCCATTAAAGAATCTTTTATGTTCCTGCCTGTCATGACTTTTTTTGAAACTGCAGTTATCTCCTTTGCCAATACCCTGAACTCAGGCTTTATTGCCCCCCATAATGACTCCTCGAAAGACATACCTCCTTTTAAATTGGAGGAAACAACCTGCAGGTAATCAGGAAGGTATTTTTCCATCTCCTTAGTCCTGTGGTATATTTTCCTGTTCAGATTGAAATATATCACTGTGACTGAAAATATAATCATCAGAGACTGTATGACAAACCATGAGAAAAAAGTGAAAAAGAGTATTATGAGTGATGTCCTTGACTCAATCACAGGATATACTTTCCAGATATAAAAAACAGCTGTTAAAAATAATGTTACATAAAACAAAACACCGAAAGTAGCATAAGGGACTTCATCATAGCCTGCTTTGTTATAATATACTCTTATGTAAGGCCTGATTTTCTTAAACACAAATGCTTTCCCGAATTTTTCAAAAAGTTCTGATTTCATTTTTTATATTAAATATTTATATTGGGCCTTATTGACCGGAAAAAAGACAGGAATACAAACTGTATCAATACAAGGAAAAAAACCATAGCAACGAAAAAAGTGGAATTGACTGGTATTCCTGTGATGGTTGCAAGTATAGCAAAAAGGGTAACCCCCAAAGAAGGGATAATAATAGCCATCAGCATGTAAAACATGGTGAATGAATTAAGCCTTTTGCCGTATTTTTTTATTTCAAGCATCTGCTCAGTCACTATTTCATCCAGAGTAGCCTGTACGTTGTGTGTAACATCTATCCCTATCTTAAGTGCATTGCTTATCTGGAAAAGCAGTTTCCTGAATTTTTCCGAAGGACTGTAATATGATGCATGGTCCAATGCCTTCTCCATGGGCGTGCCCAGCTCAATCTGCCTCACTATCTCCTTGAAATATTTATTCGCAACACCATAGCTTTGTGATGCCTCAACCAGGGTATTCATTAAAGGCTTTCCTGAATTCAGCTTTATAAGAAGAAACCTTCCTGCAAACAATACATCCTTGTCAATCTCCTCCCCCCTCTTTTTTATGACTGCATCCGGCTTTTTCATGCCCAGGAAAAATATGCCCAGGAAAAATGAGATGAATATAAAAGGGACTGTAACTATTGACCAATTCATCTTGTCAGCAAGGAAAAAAAACATCACTGAAAAGCCAATGGATAATATCAGAGCATTCTTGAGGCTTTTCTTGGTGAATTCCTTGGGGGAATCAGCTATGACAGCCATCTTCAGCTTCTTATCAAGCTCAGGAGAAAAACTCATCCAAAAATTCAAAAAATCCATATTGACTATTCCTCAACCTCTTTTTTTATTTTTTCTATGTTAAGCTTACCCGAATAGTATTTTGCGATTAAAGCACCTATATTATGGACATTCTCAATATTGTTCTTAACCATCCATTTAAGGACTGTGATCTTTTCATTTATATCCTTCTCTATCTCATTATCAGTCATACCGGAATAAAGCTTCAGCCTGTCAACAACTGTTTTTGAGCTGTTGATTTTATGTATCCGGTCATCAGTTACATTAAACTGCAGCAAAGTCCTCGGGTCGCCGTTGGGAAGGACTTCTGCCACCTGCAGGGTCCTCCTTTTTCCTGTTCTTCGGTTTCTTGACTGGACAACTATAAGGGACACTGCTGAAAGCATAGGTTTTGGTAAATCTATTGGGGGGTTGGTTAATCTTGTTACTGTCTCCTCTGCATTATTTGCGTGTAGTGTTGCACATACGCTGTGCCCTGTATGCATAGCCTCCAGTAAAACCTCTGCTTCTTTTCTTCTTCTTATCTCCCCCACAACTATCCTGTCAGGCCTCATCCTCAAACTATTAACTAAAAGGTCAAGCATGGCGATCTCACCTTTTCCTTCAGGATTAGGTAATCTTGTTTCCAAAGGAACCCAGTGAAGGTTCTCTGCCAGTGTCAATTCTCTTGTATCCTCCATTGAGATTATTCTCTGGTTTGGAGGGAAAAAATTGCTTATCACATTAAGCATGCTTGTTTTTCCTGAGCCTGTCCCCCCTGTTATCAGGATAGATAATTCATTCTGGACAGCAAGCCATATCAATGCAGCAGCATCATAGGAAATGGTGTTAAATTTCAGGAATTTTGTTATTGTCCAGGGCTCTGTGCTGAATTTTCTTATTGTTAATGTATTTCCTTTTGTGGATATTGGGCTTAAGGTTGCATTTACCCTGTCCCCTGAAAGTAAATGTGCATCCATGAGCGGATTAAGATTGGTTATCTCCTTGCCTATGTTCCTTCCTATTATTGTTGCATAATGCCTAATCCTTGACTCGCTGAAGATTATTATGTTTGTCTTGAGCCATCCGTGCTGCCTGTGGTAAACCCAGACAGGCTCATTATGGTTGTTTATGACTATTTCCTCAAGATGATCGTCATGAAGCAGTATGTCTATTTTTCCCAGGCCTATATTCTCCTGTATCAGGTAATTGACAAGCATGTTTTCTGTCTTTTCATTTGACCTGGGGAAATATTTTTTTACAATCTCTTTTATCTCACTCCTGAATTTTTTCTGTATGTCCTCCATCTTGTGCTCTTCTTTTATCTCAAGGTCCTCGATATTGATTTTTGTGATAAACTCCTCCCTTATTTTCTCAAGGATTATCTTAGTATGGTCGCTTATGTTGGTAATGGAAACAACATAATTAGGGACTGCCTCCTCCTCATTCATAACAATATTTATCTCTACAATAACCTCATTTACATCAAGGGTGTACCTGTCAATAAGCATCTGCTTGGCTTTTTCCTTGTTTGTTTTCATATAGCCCTCAAAGGCGGGCTTTTTGGTTTCGGTATTTTCCATTTTATATCTTCAGGCTCTTTATTGACTGCGCTTCATTAAGCCTTATCCTTGCAGCCATATGCATTGGCCTGATTTTCAGTATCTTATTGAAAATGTCTATTGCTGTGTCATAATCAGTATTGAAAAAATGATATATTCCTTTCCTGTACATCTTATCCAGCTCGGTTTCCAGGTCATTATTTTCATTCAGCGAGTATTTTGCTTTCTGCAGCGATGAATATAATTTCAAAAGCCTGTGGGTATATGCTGTGTTGAGCTTCAGCGCCTTTTCCTTGAGTTTCTTGTACTGCTCCTCTGCAAGCTTGTAATGGCCATTTAATATGTATCTTTTTACCTCTTCAAAACTTTTTTCTATTTCCTCCATTTTTTTCTCCCTTAGCCTGGATTCCTTATCTTTTTCCATTCTCTCCATGAGCAACTCCCTTTTCAGTTTCTCCTTCATGAGTTCGTTTTTTTGTTTTTTGAGGTAATTATCCTCTTTATTATCATCTTCAATCAGCATGCTTTTTTCTTTCTTTTTGTCAAGGGCTTTTTCCTTTAACTTATCCTCCTGCTCTGAAAGCTTTTTTAAAACATCATCAACAGGCTTTTTTTCAGGCTCTTGTTTTTTTAGGGGCAAAGGCTTTTTTTCTTTTGGTGTTTCCTCTTTTTTTATTTCAGGTTTTTTCAAATCTTTTTTTATTTCCTTTTTCTCAGGAAGCTCAAAATCCTTTCCAAGCATCATAGAATTTATCATGGTATCCTTCCTGTTCACATATTCCTTTACTGCGGTACTCATCTCATAGAGTATGGAATATATTTTTTCCCTGTTTATGTCTGTTTTCGGAAGGCTTTTATATCTTTCTTTCAGTTCTTTAAATAATTCTCTGGCCTTTGCAAGATTATATTTTTCCAGGGCTTTTTTTAATTCCTTTACATAATCCTTCTGGAAATCAAAAATGCCTGTTTCCTCATCTCTGGCCTTTTTCCCCCTTTCAGGCCTGTGTTCTATCTTTGTGTCAAGAAACCTTATTATGCTGTTTTCAATGAATTTCTCAAGCTCCATTTTTATTATTCCTCATTAAATATGCTGAGTTTGTATTCCTCCCACAGCTTTTCATGGTCTTTAAGGCCTCTTTTATTGGCTTCATTGATAAAAAAATTTGATTTTTTCTTCAGCACTTCCCATAAATGGTTCTTCCATAGGCTGTCTTTGTCAAGCATATCGCTTTTTCCTGAAAGGCCTTTGGGTATTTTATCCATGAACTCATTCTTAAAGTTCATTAATGAAAGCTCCTCTGATTCTATCTCCTCATCCTCCTTAAAATTAAATTCAGGGGCAGATTCCTCTTTTGTAAGGTATATATAAGGGGTTGTGAACTTGTATTCAATGCCTATTATCTTTTCCTCGACAAGAAAATCAACCCATTTCTGAAGCAATGCCTTGGATATATTAAGCTCTTTGGCCATATCTGATAAAGAAACCTTGTCTTTTTTCTTAAGAAGCTCAATTAGCTCGTCAACCTCTGTTTTTACAGTTTTATTTGTTATATATTCTTCCATTTTATTTTATCTGATTATATTCTATTACATATCAGGATATAAAAATTTTACTGTACATCATAGGTTGCGTTGAAAAAGTGCGTCTGTGCCGTGAATGTCATTGGTTGCCAAAGGCAATCATGGCATGGCCAGACGGAGCTTACCGCGTTCCCATAGTTTAGTGTGGGGTTGCAGTAAGCGCAGTAGGATTTTTTCAACTCAACCTGTGTACCATCAGCATGGTATATCCTGTTTGTAATCCTCGATGCCGTAATATATTATTGATTCTATGTCTATATAAGGTATGCTTTCAAGCTCAGCTATATTGACACTGTAAAGCCCCACATAAAAGCCGCCGCTGCAGCCATAATATTTGTTTGTCCAGTAATGATGGTCAACATATGAGGTGTCTTTTGGAGGAACCTGCGAGGCATTGGCTATTGACTCTATGCCGCAGCAGTATGATTCTGAAGTAAGGTTTGCAAATTTCATTAAAAAAGAGGAGCAGTTCCTGCACAATCTGTATCTTCCGTTATTGTAAAGGTCGACAAACAATGCTGCATCCCATGTCCCTCCCACATAAGTGGGGCTGAAGGACATTTCCCTTTCAATATTCCCGTTGGAATTGCCGTAATAATAAGGATCCCTTAAACCTTTCAGTGGAAAATTGATTATTAATTCCTTTGTTATGTTCCATGAGGCATAAGAATCATTTATGAAATAAGTTATATTTAATATTATATCAACATGCTCATGGTCTGTTTCCTGTGCTACTGAAAGATTGTTTATTGTATAGTTGCTCCTTATATGTATATTCCTGCCCTGGCTGACCATCTTATCAAGGAAATCAACAAGAGTATTGCCTTGTAAATTATTACATCTCTGGAGCAGGATGGTCTGGTTATTGAGCACGCATTGTTTGAATGTAAGCTTTACCTCATCTTCTGAATTAAGAAAGCCGGCATCTGCAATATCCTCATTCATGGCCTCAAATGTTTTATAGCTTACTATATTAAGGCTTTCTTTTGTATATTCCTCAAATGTGTTCAGGTAATTGTCAAGAAGATAGACTCTTGTGTTTATAACAAAAATTTCATTGCTCACAGGTATCTGTAAACTATGGGAATACATAATTATAAACAACGAGGATAATAACAGGGAAAGCATTGAAAAGAAGATTGCCTTTTTATTTTCTTTTATTTTTTTCATTACCATTTTATTCCCACATTGCGATTGTCACATTCACAGGCCCGAAGATATATGTCTTATTTATATAAAGGTAAACAACCCTTCTTCCTGTAAGGAAAAGATCTGCATTTATCAGTTCCTGTTTGTTCTTGGAATATATCTCTGTACTGTTTATGCTGTATTCAAAGCCGTACTGCTCAGGTATGACTCCCTCAACTATCTGCCTGGTGAAATTATAGGAATATTCATCTATGCAGTTCGGGCATTCTGTGCCGTTTTCATAATAAAACTGGACATTCTGTATCAGCAATGTATTCTCTATGTCTTTTATAACCCCCTTGCTTATCATGTCTTTTATTATCTCATTATCTATGTCCTGGACCTGTGTTGTGCTTATATATCTTATATAATCCCCTATAATTGTATATGTTATGGTTGAGTCCGGGGCAGATAAATGAGAGTTCATTATTATAACCAGAGTCATAACAATGATAACTGTGCCCATAAATGCATCTATAATAAAAAAATAACCCTGCTTGTTTTTATAGAAAACACCTCTTTTTATGATTTTACCCATATGATAATATAAATAAAAAGCAAGTTTATAAAAATTTAGTTTTTGTCTATGAAATTTAAAAAAGTTTCCCTTTCTTCTTACAAATATTTTGGAATTTATTAATAAATTCTTGAACTGTTTTATAATTAGTATTGGTAAAGTATTTAATCCACTCTTTTTGAAGCTGTAAAGGTTCTAACAAATCTTTTTTAGAATATTTATCTCTGAATTTTTCTATTTTTGATAATTTTTGGTGTGCCTTTGATCCAGGAACAGGCGTAAAAACTGAACAAGGAATTGAATCTGCCCCCATATTAAGTAATTCTTCTGCAAATCTATAAGTTTTTTCTAATGTTTCATTTGTTTCTCCTTCAGCTCCCAATACAAAAGCAGTTCTTGGTTTAATTCCATATTTTGTTAGATTTTTTACAGCATTCAAATGATCTTCTATTGTTTCCCCTTTTTGCATTTTTTTCAAAATTTCATTATCCCCACTTTCTATCCCTAAGAAGACTTCATAAGTATTTAATTCTTTCAAAACCTTTGCTGTTTTTTCGTCAATTTCTTTACTTCTGCCATAAAATCTAAATGCAATATCAATATTTATTGGTTTTGTTTCTAATAACTTTAAAAACCAACCCTTTGTTGGGCTGTCAGTAACATTCCAAATATAATCTATTTTAAAATTCTTTTGCAAGTAAGATACTTCTTGCCAAATTTGCTCAAAATTTCTTGTCCTAAATATAGAATTCTTTTGACCAGAAAGCATACAAAAACTACATTTTCCATGTGGACACCCCTTTGTTGTATAAATTGTAGTTGGTCTTGAAAAATTAATATCTTTAAAATTTTTGAAATATTCCTCTAATTGTATAAGGGTTCTATCTGGGATTAGAAATTCAGTTAAATCAAGTAATTTTTCAGGATTTTTTACAATCTTATTGTTTTTTCTCCAGATAAGATTGTAAATTTTTTCTAATTCTTTATCTTCAACATAATCGAGAAAAGATTCTTCTCCATCAAAACCATAAATAACAGCATCAATATAATTATTATTTCTTAGAATATTTTCCCCTAAGATAGAATGAGGACCACCAATTATAATTTTACCCTTAGGATTATTTTCTTTAAAAGTTTGTGCGATTTGCAAAGCTCTTTTATAGTTTACTAAATTACAAGATAGACCTAAAATATCTCCTTCTAAATTTTTTTGTATGGGAGAAATTGTTTCGTCCAATAATTCAATATTTAAATGTTTCTTTTTTAAATAACTTCCCAGAGCAAGTAGGCCAAGCGGGGGGCACCACCCATAAGAATAAACTTTTTCTTCTAAAGAAACTATCTTCGGCTGAATTAATATTATTTTTTTAGATTTTTTCATTTGCTTATTAAAGGGTGTAAACCTTGTCTTTTAGGTGGCAAGATAATTGCCTTATATCCAAAAGCATCAATTGATTTTTTCACATATTCTATAATTTTTTGTTCAGGCATTAATGAAATCCCCCCAGTTTTTGTTGGTCTAAGCCAATCAGGCGTACAAAGATAAATTGAATTATTTAAGGGATTAATTTTTCTAATTAATTCTGCATATTTTTCAGATGCTAAATCTTTATAGTTTGTTATTAGAACCATAGCAGAAAGTTCGACTTTATTTGTTTCTTCAGAAAATTCTGTTAATCCATTAATAATTTTTTCTAATTGTATATTTGAGTGAGGTCTATTTACTTTTTGAAATATGGCTTTTTCACTTACATCTAATTTAAAAAAAGTCCTATTAACATTTTTTAAGGCTTTTTTAACTTTTTCTCTATCTAAAGTTGTTGAATTTGTAAAAATTGCTGTTGGTTTATTTGGGAAGTATTCTTGTTTTATCTCAAGGATTAGGTCTATTACCTCGTTAATTTTAGGGTGCAAGGTGGGTTCTGTCCATCCAACTAAAGAAATATAGTCAATAGGGGTGTTTTTTTGTCTATGATAATCAAAACCTTGTCTTACAGCAGAATATATTTCTTGAAGAGAAAAATAATCATCTCCTGCTTTAAGAATGACATCTGAATTTTCCCCACATGAACAATAAATACAATTAAATGAGCAAATTTTGGTTTTTGATAAGTTAACCCCTAAAGATTTCCCACACCTCAATAATGTTTCATTATCCCAATTACCTAGTCGTCTTGAATCTACGGGTCCATATATTATTTTGTTTTTTATTTTTATTACCCCTTAAAAGTAATTATAAATTGGAATTATTTAAAATTATGTCAGCATAAATACTTACGACAATAAAAAAATTTATAAATAAGAGAATAAAATAAAATAATCATGCTAGACATTAAAACATTAGAAAAAATAGGATTAACAAAGAATGATAGGACAGTTTATTTAAATTTATTAGAAATAGGTTCAGTCACAGTTAGTGATTTAGTAAAGAAAACAAGCTTGCATAGAAGTTATATTTATGATATACTTAATAAATTAATTAATCTTGGTTTAGTTAGTTTTATTATAAAGAACAATAAAAAATATTTCAATTCAGAAAACCCAGAAAGGATTTTACAGGTTTTAGAAATTAAAGAACAAGAAATTAAAGAAAACAAAACAAAAATTAAGAGGATTTTACCAGAATTAATAAAAAGACAAAAGAGAGTAATAGAAAAACAAGAAGCAAAGATTTTTGTTGGTAAAGAAGGGATTAAAAGTATACTTGAAGATATTTTAAATGTTAATAAGGAATTTGTTGCTTTTGGAGCAGAAGGAAAATTTAAAGATATTTTTAAATGGTATTTTAACAATTGGCAGAGAAGAAGGGCTAAAGCAGGAATAAAACATAAAATTATTTACAACACTAACTTAAAAAGAAAAAGACCTACAAAAGAACAGAGATTAGTTGAGGTTAGATTTTTGCCAAAAAAATATGAATTTCCAGCAACAACAATAGTTTATGGAAATAAAGTAGCAATAATAATCTGGGAATTTAATCCAATTGGTTTTGTTTTAGAAAGTAAAAATGCTGTTAAAAGTTTTCAAAATTATTTTAGATTATTATGGGAAATCGCTGAATAAAAATATATCAATAAAACAACAACATTTATATATAAAATTAAAGAATTTATTATTATAAAAGAAGGTGGGTTTTGCTATGGCATTATTTGAAAATAAGAACAAAAAAGCAGGGAAAGGCTCTTATGAAATTATAAGGGAAGGGAAAGACAATATTCTTAAAATAAACTGCGAGAACTGCCAGCTTATACCAAGCATAGAGGATAATGCTGCATGCATGTCCGAGACAATAGACAAGCTGATTTCTAATAAGGATGTCACAAAAATCGTATTTGCACAGAAAAGGGATTATGAATATGATTTTGAAGAAACCCTGTTATTAAAAGAGATAGCTTTGATATATAATAAACTGGTAAAGGAAAAGTCCATTTTCAGCTATGAGCATCTTGTCAATGACTATTCATCAAGGGAATCTGCCCGGAACTATGCACAGTTAAAAGAAATTATATTCAATATACTAAAAAAGGATCCTGTAGGAGCGTATGTCATAATAAAAAGGCTCAGGAGAAAAAAAGAGATTGAATATGAAAAAGAGATTGACAAAAGAAACAGGGAAGCACTGGATAAATATCTTTCCCTGGTAAACCATATACTGAAACTTCTTGAGAATACAGCACTTATAAAAAAAATAAAGGGAAAAATTGCAGGATTTAAAATAGGGGACAGGAAAATATACCAGGAGGTGTTTAGTCCTATAATAAAGCCTGACTTTATGTTTACCAAGCTCATGGCCACCTATCCCAAAAAAGGGGAAGAAATAGACAATTACAATATAGGCAACACAGAGGTTGTTGTATTCAGGGTTCCTGACAAGGTGCAGTATGTATACCACATAACCCCTCCTGAATTTAAATTAGAGGAGGAAAAATATGAATTATTAACTATGGCAAGAGACATCATGGCTGAGCACAAGCCTCAGAAAGAGGATTTTGTGGAGCCTGAACGGATGAGGTCTGTTTTCTATAATGTGGGAAAAGATTTATTGAATGAGCTTGCCTCATACCATAATATTGAAATTAGTGATGAGGATATAGAGGAGATGACTCAGATACTGATAAGATATACAGTGGGCTTTGGTTTGATAGAAATACTGCTTGCAGACCCTGACATACAGGACATAACATTAAACGCCCCCCCGGGAAGAAACCCTATTTATATTGTACACGGAAAACACGGTGAATGCGAGACAAATATAATCCCCACAATAAAAGATGCGCTTTCATGGGCCACAAAGCTGAGGATGATATCAGGAAGGCCTTTGGATGAAGCCAATCCTATACTGGATACAGAAATAGAAATACCAAATATTGCAAAAGCAAGAGTGGGTGTTATTTCAGAACCATTAAATCCTTTCGGCATAGCATATGCATTCAGGAGGCACAGGGCAAAGCCCTGGACTTTGCCTTTGTTCATTGAAAACAAGATGCTTACTCCGCTTGCAGCAGGGTTATTAAGCTTTATCATAGACGGCTCGAGAACAATGTTGGTAGCAGGAACAAGGAGCGCAGGTAAAACCTCTCTTTTGGGGTCTTTTATGATAGAGATAATGAGAAAATACCGAATAATAACTGTTGAGGATACTTTAGAGTTACCTACAGGCGCATTGAGAAATCTTGACTATAATATACAGCCGATGAAGGTGGCAAGCGCCCTTGGGACACAGGAAAGTGAAGTTTCTGCAACACAGGGTATAAGGAGCACTTTAAGAATGGGAGATTCCTGTCTGATTGTGGGTGAAGTAAGGAGCACAGAGGCAAAAGCATTATATGAAGCAATGAGAGTTGGTGCTCTGGCTAATGTGGTTGCAGGAACAATACACGGCGACTCTCCCTACGGAGTATTTGACAGGGTAGTCAATGATTTAGAGGTTCCCAGAACAAGCTTCAAGGCAACAGATATAATTATTGTTGCAAATCCCATAAAAAGCCCTGATGGTTTGCATAAATGGAGAAGGATAACACAGATAACTGAAGTCACAAAGGAATGGGAGGATGACCCATTGAGGGAAAAAGGATTTGTGGATTTGATGAAATATAATTCTTCAACAGACAGTTTAGAGCCTACTTCTGCATTATTAGACGGAGAAAGCACCATAATTAAAGATATTGCTGCAAATGTAAAGGAATGGGCGGGTGACTGGGATGCTGTCTGGGACAATATACTGCTGAGGGCAAAGATGAAGGAAAGAATTGTTGAAACTGCAAAAAAAACAGGAAAGAAAGAGATAATGGAGGCTCCTTTTGTTGTGCAGGCAAATGATAATTTTCATAAGATTTCTGAAAAAATAAGGGAAAAGGAAGGAAAACTGAACAGCAAAAAGATATTTTTTGAATGGAATGAATGGTTCAAAAAAGCAGTGAAGGAAAAAAATGGCTAAAAACATAGCTGACTTCAGGAAGAAATACAAGTCAAAGATTGAAAAGGAACTGAAAGAGTACAAGAATAAAACTGTTTCTCCTCAATATATACCTTCAAGGGAGTATAACCAGTTCAAGCAGGAGTTCATGCCCAAGCATTTGTCATTATATGAAAAGATGGCTGCTTTTTCAGGAAAAGTCCTTAATATAAGACCTGATGAAAAGGAAGTTCCTAAATTAAAAGAAGCCATTAATACCTGTCATCTGAACATAACTCCTGCTGATGCAAAGAGTTTTGGAATATTTTTCCCTGTGCTTTTTATCATGATAATGGGCTTTCTCGGCTATGTTGTTCCTTTGGTTTTAACAGGACAGGGGCAGATTTTCTTTGTTATGTTAACTTTTCTTGTCGGGCTTATATTAATACTTCCCTTGTCAAAACTGCCTTATTTCCTTGCAAGCTCATGGCGTATGAAAGCAAGCAATGAGATGATACTTGCTGTATTTTATATTGTAACTTATATGAGGCACACAAGCAATCTGGAAAATGCGCTTGACTTTGCCTCAAAGCATGTGCATCCCCCTTTAAATCTTGACCTGAAAAAAGTTCTGTGGAATGTTGAAACAGAGGAGTTTTCAACTATAAAAGAATCGCTTGATGATTATATACAAAGGTGGAGAGGATATAATGATGAGTTCATAGAAAGCATGCATCTTATTGAATCATCCTTATATGAGGAAAGTGAGGACAGGAGAAAGAATACTCTGGATAAGGCGCTTGATGTAATACTTGACGAAACCTATGAGAAAATGCTTCATTATGCCCATAATCTGCAGGGGCCTATGAATATGCTCCACATGTTCGGGATTATACTGCCTATTCTTGGCTTGGTTATTCTGCCTCTTGTTGTGAGCTTCATGGAAACAGTCAAATGGTATCATTTGTTCATAATATATAATGTTTTACTTCCTGTATCTGTCTATTATCTTGCAAAGAGCATACTCAGCAAAAGGCCGACAGGCTATGGGGAAAGTGACATAAGTGAGAAAAACAAGAACCTGAAGAAGTATAAATATTTTTTAATAAACATAGGGGATATTGAATTGAAAATTCCTCCTATGATTGTAGGGGTGATGGTGTTTTTTGTTCTTTTTTTAATAGGATTTTCGCCGATTATTGTACATGCTTTGAATCCTAATTTTGATATTGTCTATAATTCTGAAACAGGTCTGGGATTTAGTGAAGACAATGCTGCGAAATACTCTTTTTTAGGGTATATGCAGGATGCAGCAGGCAACAAAGTCGGCCCTTATGGAATAGGCGCGGGAATTTTAAGCTTGTTTATTCCTTTAAGCTTTGCTTTTGGCATGGGGCTGTATTATAGATTAAGGTCTGATGACCTTGTGGGCATAAGGGAAAAGGCGAAGAAACTGGAGAAGGAGTTTGCTTCTGCACTGTTCCAGATGGGAAACAGGCTTGCAGACGGATTTCCTGCTGAGATTGCATTCAGCAAGGTTGCTGTTGAGATGGAAGGCACTGTGTCCGGGGAGTTTTTTGGTTTGGTTAGCAGGAATATATCTAAATTAGGGATGAATATTGAGCAGGCAATATTTGACCCTGACCATGGCGCCTTGTCTTATTATCCTGTTGATATAATTGAAAGCTCTATGAAACTGCTGGTTGAAAGCAGCAAGAAAGGGCCTTTGATAGCAAGCCAGTCTTTAACTAATATTGCAAGATACATAAAAAATATCCACAGGGTTGATGAAAGACTAAAAGATTTGATTGCTGATATTGTGAGCAGCATGCAGTCGCAGATTGCTTTTTTAACACCTGCAATAGCAGGAATAGTTATGGGAATAACATCTATGATAAGCAAGATTCTTGGGAGTTTAAGCGAGCAGATGAGAGGGCTTATGGCTGAAAGCGGGGCAGAAGGTGTTGCAGGAACAGGAATCATGGACATGTTTGGTTTGGGAATTCCTACTTTTTATTTCCAGTTTATTGTAGGGTTATATGTTGTTGAGATAGTATGGTTACTTACTGTTGTTGTGAATGGAATACAAAATGGCTCTGATGAGTTAAAGGAAAGGCAGATGCTGGGCAGGAATTTAATACAAAGCACAATGCTTTATACCATAATATCTTTAATAGTCATGATAATCTTTAATGTTATAGCAGGTTCAATACTTGTTGGTGTAGGGACATAGTTAATAAAAAATAATAAAGAAAAAATGGAATGCCAGAAAGAATCCAATAAAGAAAACTGTAATTGTACCTATCCCTGTGATAAAAAAGGAATGTGCTGTGAATGTATAAAGTACCACTTAGCAAGAAAAGAGTTACCAGCATGTTGTTTCCCTGATGATGTTGAAAAGAGCTATGACAGA
>CAZQLC010000008.1:0-19255 GCA_964594025.1 uncultured Methanosarcinales archaeon | reverse complement strand
GTCTGGCCATGCCATGATTGCCAAAAACAATCAATGCCATTCACGGCACAGACGCACTTTTTTACCAAAGCCGTAAATATATAATAAATTTTATAAATAACCGTTTATCCTTTATGTTCAGGGTTTAATATGGGGAAGAAAAAAAAAGAACAGGAGCCTGAAATCTCTTTTGATTTTTCAAGGATAAAAAATTTCTTTACAACTAAAAAAGCAGGAGCCTGGATTATTTTAATCCTGATTTTAATTCCAATGTTCTTTTCTGCTTATTACAGGGCATATCCTGTGAATTTACCAATAACAGATGACTGGGCAAGGTCTACAGTATATAATAATATAAAAAACAATCTTGCAGATGAGGTGGCCAAGCAGTATCCTAATCTGCCCAATACACAAAGAAATAAAGTTGTTAATGAGCAGTTCAATGAACTACTTAAACAAAATAAAGCTGAAATTGAATCACAGATAGAGGGAACTTCTGATTATTTTAAGTCAAGGATGAAATATGATGACGGCCAGACTTATCTTTTAGCTATTGATCCTTACCAGTATCTGAGAAAAACACAGAATATGATTGAGAAAGGCCATACATGGGATATTGAGGTTAACGGAATCTATTATAATACCCATAAATTAGCTCCATTAGGAATTCCAATAGAAGAAAGGCCAAAATTTAACGGCATGGACATGCATACATTTATGGAATATAATTTTTATAAGATAGCACATTTTTTCAATAAAAACACAACATTGCCTTCTGCTGTTTTTATTTTACCCTTATTTATATCAATGTTAGCCACAATACCTGCATTTTTTATAGTAAGGAAAAAAGCAGGCAATTTCGGAGGTTTTGTTGCTGGTATGTTGGTTGGAATACATCCAGTATTATTAGGCAGGACAGCAGCAGGTTTTGTTGATACAGATGCCTATAATTTTTTCTTTCCCTTGCTTATAGCATGGTTTTTCCTTGAGAGTTTTGAGGCAGACACTATTAAAAAAAGAGTATTATATGCTGTTCTTGGCGGCATTTCAGTAGGATTGTTCAGCTGGGCATGGAGCGGCTGGTGGTATATTTTTGATGTTATTTTAGGCACATTGATAATTTATATTGTTTATTTGCTGGTAAAATTATTTATTGAAAATAAAAATAATCTGAAAAAAGTTTTTAAAAATCCAAAATTAAAAAATGCTTTATTAGTGATCCTTGTTTTTATGGCTTTTTCAGCATTGGCTGTTTCATATTTTGGGAATTTTGAAAAATTCTACAATGGCCCTTTTGAGGCTCTGGAAAAAGCTCAGACAATAGATGTGGCAGCTAAATCAGACTTATGGCCTAATGTTTATACAACTGTAGCTGAATTAAATCCTTCTTCATTAAAGAGTATAATAAACAGCCTTGGAGGGAAGATATTCTTTTTCATAGCCCTGCTTGGAACAATAATCACATTAATAGACAAAAAATTAGAGAAACTTGAGCCGAAGGAATGGTTATTTATAATTATTTCAGTATTATTATTCCTTTTCCTTATAAGCCCTTATGCTTTGGGCTTAAGCACAATACCTTATCTTTTAATACTGTTTATTCCTTTAGTTATGGGTTTAATATTGATATTATTGAAAAATGAAAATATTGATGTGAAATATGCAGTTTTCATTACATTATGGCTTATAGGAGGAATTTATACAGCAAGAAAAGGAGTGAGGTTTATTCTGTTATTAGTTCCTGCATTTGCATTGGCTTTTGGCTTGTTTGCAGGTATATTCTCTGAATTTTTATCCAAGTTAATAAAAAAAGAGTTCGAGCTTAGTAAGAATATTTCAAGAATAATTGTTATTGGAATTTTATTATTATTAATAATGGTTCCTTTCATGAACTCTGCGCATCAAAGTGCAAAAGGGGAACTCCCAAGCATGAATGATGCCTGGTATAATGCCCTGACAAAAATAAAAAATGAATCATCAGAGAATGCAATAATAAACTCATGGTGGGACTTTGGCCACTGGTTTAAATTTGTTGCAGACAGGAGAGTGACTTTAGATGGTGGTGGTCAAAATAAACCTCAGGCCCACTGGCTGGGGAAACTTATGCTTACAGATTCAGAAGAGCAGTCTATTGCTATATTGAGAATGCTGGACTGCGGGGCAACAAACGGCTTTGATTATCTGAATGAGGCTTTAAATAATGATACTGTGAAAACAATAGACCTATTAAATAAAATAATATTAATGGATGAAAATGAGGCAAGAACAGAATTAACTAATAATGGATTGAATGAAGAACAGGTTGATGAGGTTATTATGAATACTCACTGCAAGCCTCCTGAGGATTATTTTATCACTTCAGAAGATATGGTTGGCAAGGCAGGAGTCTGGGGCCATTTCGGAGGATGGAACTTTACAAAATCTTTTGTTTATGTAAATTCAAAAAAGAAAACCTATGAAGAGGCAGTTCCTTTATTGATGGATAAGTTTAACTGGAATGAGGATAAAGCCTCACAGTATTATTATGATGTCCAGTCTTTTATGAGCGAGAGCGAAGCAAATGCATGGATAAGCCCATGGCCTAATTATTTAAATTCAGAGACTACAAAATGCACTGTAGAAGAGGATATTGTTGAGTGTGATTATAACCGGATAATCAACAAAGATTCTCAGCAGACAACTGTTATTGACAGCATAAATGTTGATTTAAGTAATCTTAACAACAGCAGATTTGTTTTGAATTTTATAAATACTCAGACAGGTTTCAGTGCAGGAACCAAAGAGATAAAGCCACATGCTGTTGTTTTTTACAACAATAATTATATAGAAAAATATGTTTTTGATGCTCCTGAGATTGGTTTTGACATAGTCATAGCAAACAAGAATGAAACTTACAGTTCATTGGTTTGTGACCCTGTTTTCAGTGAGTCAATATTCACAAAATTATTCTATCTTGAGGGAATGACTTTAGATAATTTTGAGATGTTCTATAAGACAAACAGCTTTACTGGAGACAAGATAATTGTATGGAAAGTTAAATGGCCAGATTATGAATAAAATGGTTAATAAAGATAAAAACAAAAAAGTTCTGACAGCTTTTTTAATAATGGTTTTTTCTACTTTGTTTACAGCAGGAGGTCAGATATTCCTTAAATTATCCTCTGCAGAAATTTCTTTAAATTGGTTAAGCCTTTTAAACCTTAATCTTTTTTTAGGCTTTGTCGTTTATGGTATAGCCACTTTTACTATGCTCTATGCTTTTAAACTGGCTGATTTGTCATTAATGTATCCTTTAATCTCATTAAGCTTTATATGGGTTTTATTAATAGGATATTTTCTTTTTAATGAGCCTATAACACTATTAAAAACAACAGCAATCATATTTATTATGGCTGGTGCTGTGTTTATGAAAAAAGGTGGTGCAGCATGATAAACCTGATTGCTTTAGTCCTTGTGATTATTGCTACTTTTTTAGGCGGCATAGGAGCTTTATTATTAAAGCAGGTTTCAAGGCATTTTGGTTTTAATCTGGATTTTTTCAGAAAATATAAGTTTTACCTTGCAGTTTTTATATATATTATTTCAGTAATTTTATTTGTTTACGGCTTAAAGCTTGCAGAAGTTTCTGTTTTATATCCTTTAACTTCTTTAAGTTATATCTGGGTCATTATATTTAGTGTTTTAATTCTAAAAGAAAAAATGAACCTGAATAAATGGCTGGGAGTAATATTTATAATAACAGGAGTAATCATTATGACTATTTAATAAAAAATGACAAAGAAAAAACCAAAAATATTCATCGTAATACCTGCCTATAATGAAGGGAATTCTATAGCTAAAGTCATAACTGATTTGAAGAATCATAAATATAATCATATAGTGGTTGTGGATGACGGCTCTAAAGACAAAACCTATGAAAAAGCCAGAAAGCAGAATGTTTATGTCTTAAAGCACATTATAAACAGGGGCCAGGGGGCTTCTTTGCAGACAGGGATAAATTTTGCTTTAATGAAAAATGCAGACATTATTGTGACCTTTGATGCAGACGGCCAGCATATTGCAGGGGAAATAAAAAACTTAATTATGCCCATAAAAAAAGGAGAGGTTGAAGTTAGCCTTGGTTCAAGGTTTTTAAAGGATAAAAAGAAAAAAAGCAAAGAAACTCATATACCTTTTATAAGGAAATTATTCCTGAAGACAGGGACTTTTGTCAATTTTGTTTTTTATGGCGTAAGGCTGAGTGATGCCCACAACGGCTTCAGGGCTTTAAGCAGAGATGCTGCTGAAAAGATAGAAATAAATTTTGATGGTATGGAGCATGCTTCTGAGATTGTCGAGGAGATAATAAATAAAAATATTTCTTATAAAGAGGTTCCTGTTTCAATAAGATACACCAATTATTCATTAAACAAAGGACAAAGAAGCCTGAATGCTTTCAGGATTTTCTTTAAATTATTGTTCAGAAAGATGTGTAAATAGTGTTAAAATGGGAAAAGGATATTTAACCATATATGGTAACTTTAACTGTGTCTGAAAATAAAAAAGGAAATGGAAAAATTATTCTTGAGATTTATAAATTTCAACAGCCCTTTCTAGATACTCAATAGATAAGGGGGGAAATTTTTCTGTTTCTAAAACTTTCTCTCCTAAACCTATTCTTTCGTAAACCTCAGCTACTTCTGTTAAATCAGGTCTTCCATTATTATTTCTGTCTGCAAGACCTCCTTCTCCAAAGAGTTCGTTTCTTAATTCATTTTTATAAGCAATCGTTTCCTTGATATTCCATTCAATAAATTTACTGGTATTTATCCAACTTCCATAAATAATTGCTACTCCAAGAGCTAACCCACCTACCACCCCATAAGCAGTATGCGCAATTTTGTTTATTCTCCTTCTCTTATCAAAATTACCATCCAACCAACAGTAAATTAAATTGTAAGGTGGAACATACCTGAGTACATTCATTTTAAACTTCCTCCTGAATTTTATTATACATTAATATTAAGTAATATACTATTAGTATTTAAATATAATGGCACCCTTAGGGGGCTGAAATAGAAATGTTTATATACTCTTATTTCTATAAATATTGTATGGATTTAACAAAGTTTTCAAGAATTGGTCTTACTCAAGGAGAAATTAAGGTATATTTAGCTTTAATTAAGTATGGAGCTCAATCAAAAAGTCATCTTGCCAATAAAGCTAATGTTTCTTCATCAAAAGTTTATGAAATCTCAGAAAAATTAATCAAAAAAGGATTATCTAGTTCATTTTTAAAAAATAATGTTACTTATTACACAGCAAGTAATCCTTTATTCCTTAAAAAATATATAGAAAAAAAGGAAAAAGAATTACAAAAAGAGAAAAAAATTGTTGATGAACTCCTGCCTCAACTACAAACTCTAAAAACAATATCGGAAAAAGAAGTTAGCTTTGAGGTACAAGAGGGGTGGGAAGGGATGCAAAATGCAGTAATGGAGGGACTTGAAAAAACTCCTGAAAAATCTCTAGTTTATGGGATCGGTGTCCAATTTCCAAGAACAGGGTTTATTAATAAATTTCACAAAGAACGATTAAAGAAAAAAATAAAATTAAAGATTATTTTGTCTGAGCCAATAGAAACAAAACAGAATTACCAAGATGCAGAAATCAGATTCATAGATGAGATTAGCAAAGTAGGAATGGGTATTTATCCAGATAGAGTATTAATCCAAGCCCTTGATGAACCTCCCATAAATTTAGTAATGAAACATCCTAGAATAGTTCAATCATTTTTAAAAATTTATGATCTTTTATGGAAACAAGCTAAAAAATAAAACAGCTAGACTTTGAAGCTCTAGCAGGAGGACCAAAATGCACCCGAGAGCGCGAATCAGTCCTCAGACTAGGGGGGTAATCCTGAGGATTATAAAAATATATTGAAAACTGTTTGTGTTAGATGCAAATCTAGTAAAGTAAATAAAAGGGGTTTTAGATATACAAAAAATAGAGGAGGATATGAAATATTCTATAATTTCTGTAGGAAACACCAATCTATTAATAAATATCCGTATGAATTAGCTACTGATTTGAAATTAGGAAATAATAAGTGGTTGGAATTGATAAGGCTTTCAAATAGATATAAACACCTTTAATGTTACAATACAATTTAACCAAAAACTTTATATATTAATATTACTTTTCTTACAAGTATTACAAGTAAGGTGATAATATGACATTAGTTGATATAAGAAGCGGAACGATAACCAAAAAAGGACAGATTGTTATTCCTAAATCTATAAGGAAAAAAGAAGGGTTCAAAGAAGGCTCCAAAATAGCAATTCTGGCTTTTGAGGATAAAGTGGTGTTAAGGGCCATTGATAAAATAGATGAGAAAATGTCCTCTGCTTTAGCAAGCGAGAAGGTACTTGCTGAAGAATGGGATACAAAAGAGGAGGATGAGGCATGGAAAGATTTATGAAAGGGGATGTAGTTGTTTTGCCTTTTCCATTTTCAGATTTAAGCAGTTCAAAAAGAAGGCCTGCTTTAGTAGTGGCAAGCCTTAAAAGAGAGGATGTTATTTTATGTCAGATTACAAGCAAAGCCAGAAAGGATGATTATTCTATTATTATTGAGGATAAAGATTTTAAGAAAGGCTCTTTAAATTTAATAAGTATGGCAAGACCCAATAAGCTCTTCACTGCAGACAATTCCCTGATCAAATATAAGATTGGCTCTTTAAAAAAAGAAAAAATAAAAGAAATTGAAAAATCTATTATAAATATATTTAAGAGTTAGGGAACTATTTATTCTTAAACCATTCCACAGTTTCTTTTATGCCTTTTTCTACATCATATTCAGGTTCCCAGCCCAGGATTTTTTTAGCCTTGCTGTAGTCAAGGCAGCTTCTCATCTGCTCTCCTTTTTTTGCAGGAGCATGTTTTTCTTCAGCCTTATTTCCAAGGCTTTTATTAATCAACTGGAATATTTTATTTACATCTGTTTCCTTGGATGTGCCTATATTATATATACCTTTAATGTCTTTTTCAAAAGCAAACAGGTTTGCATTAATAACATCCTTTACATAGACATAGTCCCTGGTTTGTTTTCCGTCTCCGTTTATTACAGGCTGCTCATTTTTTAATAGCTTGTCTGTAAAAATAGCCACTACACCTGCTTCTCCTTTTGAGTTCTGCCTTGGCCCATAAACATTGCTGTATCTTAATGAAACATATTTCAGATTAAATACAGTATTATAATAATACAAGTAGTTTTCAATAGTGAGCTTGGCTGTGCCATAAGGGCTTATCGGCCTGGCTTTTTCTTTTTCTGTGGTTGGTATATTATTAGTATCCCCGTAAATAGCCCCGCCTGTTGAAGAAAAAATGAATTTTTTTACATTATATTTCTTGCAGTTTTCTAAAATATTCAAAGAGCCTAAAATGTTTATCTCTGAATCTTCTATAGGATTTTCAACAGATTTTCTTACATCTATCTGAGCTGCTGCATGAAAGACTATATCAGGCTTTTCTTTTTTGAAAACATTTTCAACATTCTTATCCCTTATATCTAATTTATAGAATACGGCTTTTTTATTTATGTTTTCTTTTGTTCCTGTTGTAAGATTATCTATTATTATGACCTTATGGTTTTTTTCAATCAGCCTGTCAGCTATATGTGAACCTATAAATCCTGCTCCCCCAGTAACTAAACATATCATTGTTTTTATTTGTTATCTGTTTTATATAAATATTATCTTTTTTATTTTTTTAACTCAATGGCTTATTTTTTATCGACTATATATGAGTGTTACTATTGTATAATAAATACAAAACCGAAACCTTTATATATTAAATATAATTACTTTGTTATCACTTAAAAGTAAAATATTTATTTTCAGACGGCAATATATAAGCCTCTGAGAATAAAACCAAAATAAAATCAGTTTAATATTAAACCTTAAGGAGGGGTAGAAAATGAATGCATTAACTTTGTTGGAAATAATAAGTGCCACTGCAAATCCAAACCCAAACAATGTTGTTGAGTATAATTCTTATAATGATTCTAATAAAATTGTAATTGAACAGGTTAGCAAAAAAGAAAAATCTTTAGTAGAAAAATTAGATAAGTATCTTAATATAGGTATAGATTTAGGTATCGTTACAATATCGTTAGATATAGATGGAGAAACAAAAAAAATTGAAATTCCTTATGATCTTTTAGATGATTATTTAAAATCCAGATATGATCTATCAGAAAAGGACATTTCTAATTTAAAATCTTCTTATAATAAACTAAATTCCAGATTAAATAAAATAGAAGGTTCTGTATCAAAGAAGGAAGATATACCTGATGATTTAGTAGATCAAATAAATAAACTTAATGAAGATCTTAAAATATATAATCTTTCTTTACGTGATTTGTCTGATGATATAGCAGAATTAAAAGCTGAACGTGATCAAAAGATTGGTTCTGACCAATATATTCCTTCAGAAGTAGAAGAAGAAATTAACTGGGAAGAGATTCCAAATATAATTACACAAAGTAAAACAGGGAATAATGTGGATCCTCTGAAAGATATGGATTTATATTTATCAGGTCAGGTAAGGATTGGCAATTACAAAAAATTTGTTGACGTTTTGGAGCATAAGGCTGCAACAGAAGGCTTTGGTTTACTTTTATCAGCTGAAGGACCTAATGCAGAGGCCTATTTAAAAGGCAGTCATCTTTGGGATAAAGACGGTTATAAACATAAGAGAACAAATATCTCAGGTGGTTTTGAATTTACTCCTGGTTTAGATTTGGGAGATATAGTATTAAGACCTGATTTAGGTATTGATGTTAAATATAAGAATGTTTCTGATGAAGAAGATATCTTAAATAAGTTAATGGGAATAGAGTCAAATAATTTGGGTAAATTAAATAAATTTTTGACTGAAGTTTATTTTGGAGGAAAAATTAACCTAGGAAATTTTTGGTTAAAAGGTGCATATGGAGTTACTTTAGATGGAAAGAATTCTTTAGATCTTAATTCAATAACTTTTCAAAATGGTAAGGAGATTAATTCTCATCATAGCATAACTGATTCAAAATTCAGCGGAAATAAGTTGAAATTAGGATTGGGATATGATGGAATTATATCGTTTAGATTAAATTATGAAAAAGGGAATGAAGACCATAATGTTTTAGAAATTCATGAAGGAACAACAAACCCTAATCCTCGTCTGGAATATACTGAATTAGGAGGCAAAATACGTATTAATATTCCTGAGAAAAATATATTTTTTGAGATTGGGGCTGAAAGATATGGCTTGGATAATATTGCCAAACAGTCAAGTAAGGAAATAATAGCAGGAGAATCAAATTTGGAATTTGTGGAAATAGGTGCAGGTTTCAATTATTAACAATAAACAAAATATAAATGAGGTATAAAAATGAATAAGAAAACTTTGATTTTACCAATAATCTTTTTTGCACTGTTAGTTTTAACAGTTGCAAGTGCTTTGGCAGATACCACAACAACAATAACCCCTGAAACAGCAATTGTAGGGGAAACAGACTTATTCTGCCATATTGATGTAGACGGACAGGAAGTAAGTGTGGATGATATCAATCCTTATACAATAGCATGGAAAAGCGATGCTTCAGGAGCAACCTGGGATTATTTAGGTATACAGGGTTTGAGTGCATCTGCTCTTTCTGAATATGCAAATCATGAGGTTATATGTGCAGTAGGCTATACTTATACACAAGGCGGGCAGGTAATATTTATACAGATTTTTGATGACAGTAATTCTGTGCCAATAGATCCTGATTACACACCAAGTGCTCATTTAACTGTGCCTTCACAGGCTTATGTTGATGAAAATGTAGAGTTAGTGTGCTTAGCTACTGGTGGAAATCAGCCTTTGACTATTGAAATAGATGCAGAAGGCAATGGTAATTTTCAGGATGTAACCAGTACAGATGGTGTATTAAATCATGTTTATACACAAACAGGAAATTATAATCCTGAATGTATTGTTACTGATTTTGACGGAGATGTTGCAACAGATGATGCAAATATAGAGATAATTGAAGAAGAGCAGCCTGAAGAGGAATTAACAATAACCTCAATTGACTGTTTTGATAATGTTGTTATAAATGAGCATCAGATATGCAGTGTTAATGTTGAAGATAATGAAGGAAATCCTGAAGAGGGTGTAGAGGTTTCATTATATTATTTAGGCAATGGTGATTTTGGAAGCTGTGTTACAGATAATCATGGAAACTGTAATGTGGAAAGGGTTATGACTCAGCTTGGAACATTCACAGTATATGGAATAGCAGAAAAAGAAGATTTTGTTCCTGATGATGATACATACCCAAGAGCAATTTTTACAGTGTATGAGCAGGCTTCAGATTACAATATAATAAATCTTCAGACATATAATGATTCAGCCTATATATATAGGGATAATGAGTTTTACAGATATGAAGGCTTGTATGTTTCATTCCAGATTATAGACCTTGTAACCGGAGAATTCATAGATGAAGATATTGTTACTTCTTCAACCTTAGTAGGACAAAACGATCAGGTTGACCTTTATGATGTAGGCTATGATGATGAAACTAATAGATACAGATATGCATTAGACAATATTCCTTTGTCAGATTCATTTTTAGGCATAGGAGAAGTTTTTGCATTTGCCTTTAATTTTACAGATGGAACAGGCGATATGGAGCAGGCAAATATTATGATATTAAATAATCCTCCATACATAGAGCCTCAGATTCCTGATATTGAGACAGCTGTTAATTCAGGATATTCTCTGGATTTAAGCCCATACGGCCATGATATCGAAGATGATTATTATAATATAGATTTAATATGGTATGTAAGCGGGGTTTCAGGAGATTATTTTACAGCTAATGTTGTAGGGCAGACTTTATATGTTTATCCAACAGCAGAAGGCTCTGAATATATCACTTTAATTGTGGAGGACCATAATGGTGATACAGCTATTCAGTCTGTTTTTGTAGATATAACTGAAGAGGAAATATTAAATGAGCCTCCTGTTATAGAAAACATTCCGGACCAGACAATTATGGAAGGAGAATCTTTTATTGAGTTTGATTTGGATGATTACACAGAGGATCCTGATAATACAGATGATGAATTAATTTTTTCATATTCAGGAAATACTGATATAAATATAAATATAGATTCACAGACACATGTTGTGACTTTGAATTATCAGTTAGGATGGACAGGTTCTGAAGAAATAACATTCAGAGCAGAGGATCCTGAGGGCTTATATGACACTGATTCAGCCTTGTTCACAGTAGAACAGCTTATTCAGGATAATGTAACAGCCGATGCTGACGGCCCTTATAACGGCTATGTGGATGAGCCAATAACATTCGATGCTTCAGGTTCACAGAACGCAGTATTATATATATGGGATTTTGGTGATGGAAACACTGCAGAGACAACTGAGATGTATATAAGCCATAGTTATGACCATAAAGGAGACTATAATATTGGATTAACTGTGATTGGAGAATTCGGAGGAACAGACACAGACACAACCACAGCAAGAGTAATAGAGAGAACCAATTACAAGGCAGAGGAGGAGAACAAGCCTGAGGACGATATTCACTTAGGTGAGATTGAACTGTACGGCAAAAACAGTAAAGAAGATTTTGTGGTTGAAGGCAGTGATTACCTTATATTGAAAGTGGGTGTAAGAAACAACGGTGAAACAGATTTAGAGGATTTAAGAGTTAAGATAATGATACCTTATCTGGGAATAGAAAATACAGGAGGCTCATTTGATTTGGATGAAGATGAGTCAACCACACAGAAACTGATAACATTTATAGATGTTGAGCCTGGCGAATACTGGGTTAAAGTAACTGTAAGCAATGGAAAGGTAAGGGAATCAAAATACAGGTTTTTGATAGTAGAATAGAATAAAAAGTTACAACTGATACATTGTGAATTTATTACTACTTTAAAAAAGTGAAAATCGAAAAGTTTATAAACGATTATTCATTTCCATTCACTAGTAATAACCTGTTATAATCCAATACAGGAAACAAGCCTGTAAGGCTTAATAAAATATTTTAATCGGAGGGGAAAAAATGAAAATGTTAAAATTTTTGATGGTTTTTGTTTTTGCCTTTGTTATGATGGCAATGACAGTTAGCGCTGTTAATGTTGATATAACAAAAGTTGAAATAAATGACCATGAAGTAGATATTGCAGTGGGACACACTGACAATTTAGAAGTAAGACGTGGAGAAAAGTTAGAGATTGAAGTAGGAGTAAAGGCTTTGGCTGATGTTGAAGATGTTGAAGTTGAAGCAGGACTTTACGGCTACAAATACAGTGATTATGAGCTAGGCTCTGTTTATGACAGAACAGAAAGCTTTGACCTTGATGAGAACGATACAAGCTACAAAGACTTAGAGCTTGAAGTGCCTTCAAAGATGGACAAAGACTACTACAAGTTAAGAATCAGAGTCAGTGACAGAGACGGAATTGCTTTTGAAAATGTTTATGAGCTTCACGTAAAAGGAATGGATGATGATGATGCCATTGTTATAAAGGACTTTTCAATAAGCCCTGACAGTGTAAAGCCTGGAAGAGGTTTTACTGCATTGGTATTAGTTAAAAACATCGGTGATGACGACCTTGACGACCTTAAGGTTACTGTGAGCGTGCCTGAACTGGGCATAAAAGACTCTGAGTACCTTGATGAAGATGAGATTGAAGCTGATGAAACATATACATTTGAGGAATTATTGCTTAGAGTTCCTGATGATGCAGAAGCAGGAATCTATGATGTTGAAGTAACAGTGGAATTCGATGAGTATGAATCAACTGTTGCCCACGGCGAAGTAGAGGTTCTTGAAGAAGCAAAAGAAAGCGAAGAGGAATCAGCTAAGACAATAATAAATGTTCCTGGGTCACAGGAAATAACTCCTGGGACAACTGGTGGTGTTTACCCTATTATGATTACAAACACTGCTGACAAAGCCAGAACATACTCTTTGAGTGTAGAAGGAATTTCATGGGGAACCTACAGTATGGATCCATCCAATGTGGTAATAGTGTCAGGAAAAGACACAGAAACTGTTTACCTGTATGTCTCAGCTGATGAAGCTGCAGAAGCAGGCGAAAAGGTTTTTATTGTTAAGGTTACTACAGATGGAGACAGCCAGGAAATACCATTGAAAGCAGCTATAAAAGAACCTGTTAGTGGAAAAGGATGGGGAAACCTTAAAG
The DNA here is from genome assembly GCA_964594025.1 of uncultured Methanosarcinales archaeon. GTDB lineage: Archaea > Nanobdellota > Nanobdellia > Woesearchaeales > UBA9642 > JAFGLI01. The sequence continues at coordinate 6,024 of CAZQLC010000008.1, read as the reverse complement.
AAGGTTTGGAAATAACATTAGTTGTTTTGGTAATAATACTGATTATTGTTGGTTTAATAGTCGGTTTTACCAAGCTGAAAGGAAAGTCAGCAAGTGCAACTGATGAAGAAGCCTCAACCTATTACTAAAAAGGTTTTATTTTTTTCTTTTTTTTATTTATTTTTTATAATTTGAATTATTTGAATTAAGCTAAACAGACAATCACAATTAATCAGGTTATACATCAATAAAATCACATTAACAATGAAAAAAATACAAAACAGCAATGCAATGTACTTTGTTTTCAGGGTTCTATTTGTTCTATTGCTGATTACAGTGTTTTTCATTTCTTTGCCAGCAGTTAATTCTGATAGTGAGGTAAATCATGAATTTGAGGTAAATTATTACTCAACATACAATGACTTCATGCTTTACAGCTATAATGATGAGCTTTCATTATGCCAGTGCTCCCTTTACATTGATCAGGTCTTTGTGAAGAACACAGGCGCATACAGCTCTTTATATAAGATAGAGTCAAATGCAGAAGAAATATTCAACATAAAATTCAGTGAGACAAATTTTGAGGTTTATCCTGGCGAGACAAAAAAGATACTGGTTTATCTTACAACACCATGCAATAAGATAGGAAGCTATGATTATATAATAACTGTAAAATCAAACCTCGGCAAGGAAAAAACCCTTAACAGGATAATTAATACAGGGAAGTGCCAGAACCTTAAGATGTTCGTTGAGCCATTATATGCTGCTGAAGAAAATGAGACTTTTTCAGTAAACCCATGCACTCCTTTCTATTATAATATAAGTTTGCAGAATACAGGATCTTTCAGTGAGACATATTCAATCAGTGCAGAAAAAAACAGCGAATATATCTTTTTTTCCTCTCTTAACATTACACTTCAGCCAAATGAGATAAGAAATGTTATTCTTGAAGCCAGATTCCCATGCACTGACAACGGGGTTAAGAACATAGGCTTTAAGGTAAGGTCATTAAAAAATAAGTTGGTTGCCCATTATTCTGATGCTGTTGAGATAAAAGATAATTATTCTTTTGATATAAGCATCCCTGAATATAATTTCATGTGCAGCTATGATAATTACAGGATTCCTGTAGATATAACCAACAACATGCATTTTCTAAATAATTATACTATAGATATAGACAGCACAGCATTTTTTATTGAGATGGAGGAAACTGAAATCAGCATTCCTTCAAAGCAGTCAGGAGTTGTTTATATAACTGCAGCCCCTCCAAGAAATAAAGGGATAGAAGGCTATTATAACTCAAGCAGGGTTATTGTGAAAGAAGCAACAGGAAACACTGAGAATGAAGCCCTTTTGATTATGGATATCTTAGACTGTTACAGGCCTGAGATAACAATAAACAATGTTGAAAGAAAGGAGAAAGTCTGCTCTGATTTTTACAGTGCTGAGATAGAAGTCACAAATAATGGTTATCTGGCTAATGATTTTAATATAACTCTTGATTCACCTGACTGGGCAGAGCTTTCAGATTATAGTTTCTCTTTGAATTCATCTGAATCCAGAACAATAATGTTTTATGCTTATTCACCTGATGTTGATGAATCTTATAAGATTACTGTAAGGGCATCTTTGCCTAATGGAATAAGTGCAGAGGACAGTTTTGTTCTGGACAGGGATATAACAAGGGAATGCTTCATGGTAAGGCCTTATAAGACAGAGTTCAATACAAATGTATATTCAAAAAATCTTCCTGTTTTGCTTGTAAATTATGGTTCTAAACCAGGAAACTACACTGTCGAATGGGACGGTCCTGATTTCACTGGTTATGATATAAACAGTACCTATCTTGATGCAAGAGGCAAGGAATTAACATACCTGTTTGTCAATATGGAGAATGTTTCTTACGGCACATATAACGGGACAATCAGCTTTTATATGGGAAGCGAGAACCTGACTTACAGTTATGATATAATAATAAACCACAAGCCAAAATCATTCTGGCTGAATGCATATGAGTATTTTGTTTCAACCTTATGTAAAAAGGTTATGTTTTTCCTGATTGTATTATTGATATTATCTTTTGTGTCTTTAGGTGTTGTGAAACATAAGGCTCCTAATTATAGGTTTAAGATGAAAAACAGGGTAAAGCAGAGAAAGCTTGCAGGATTAATACTATTAATATTGTTCATTGTTATTTCAGCAGCTGCAATATTGTATTCAGGCATGCCAAGGGTTTATGAGCCTTTGAATATAACCGGAAATGCATCCGGGTATAATGAAACAAAAACCCCTGATATTGAGTTTGTATGGCCCGAAGATACAACTTATAAAATAAACCTTCAGGATTATTTCTTTGACCCTGATAATGACACAATTACATTTTCAGTAAATGAATTGGATAATATATCTGCAAGAATAAAAGGAGACTGGTTATTTATGACACCTGAGCCAAACTGGTATGGTGAAGAAAAAATGGTTTTAACAGCAAAGGATTCAAAGAATGCCACAACTGACAGTGATACAATATTATTAAGGGTTGTTGACAGGGAAGAGTTAAGGTTCAAGGATTACATAGACAGATTGTGTACATATGTTAATCTGTTTTTGGTATTATGTATATTCATTGTTTGGTTTTTTACATGTATGTTTTACAGGGAAAAAAGAAAATCCAAAAAAGAATGAGCAATTCTTCAGTATCATGAAGGCATATAATTCATCATTAAAATGGGCTTTTTTAATATCTGCTTTTTTATTTAATACTGATTCTTTTAATTATTCCGGGAAAGACATTTCTACATCTGAAATGACTTATTCTCCTATTAATATAACTCTTGACCCGGGTCATACTAATGAAACTAATTTTGCAAAATTTCCTGCAAGACAGGGAAGAAAGGATTTTGATATGGATAATGATGGATGTATTGAAGAATATGAATTAAATAGCATTGTTGCTGATAGTTTAGAAACAAGACTTAAAAAAGATCCTTTAATTAATTATGTCAGAACTAAGATTGATGGTAAGTATACAAAGGCTTTTTTGGAGTGTCTGATTAAAAATGATTCTTTAATTACTGAAATGGCTACAAGAGAAAGACTTCCGAATGAGCCAAGGGCTTATCTTCCTGTTCATTTAGGAAAAAAAGTATATAACATAGGCGTATTTGCTGAGAATAATAGTGATTTACTTTTGAGTTTGCATTTCAATAAAGCATCATGGAGCAATAATTATAAAGGGTTTCATGTCATAATCAGCCCGAATAATGAGAAATACAAGGAATCTCTGGAATTGGCCAAGATTATATCCAGAACATTCAGGGAAAAAGGTTATAAAATAAGTGAGTGTATACCTACAGATCCCTTAACTGAAACACCGGATTCTTTGTTGAAAGAAGGAATTGTAAGGAGAAATCTTGCTGTTCTTGGTGATCCCGGACATAAGTTAACAAAGCCTGCAGTCCTTATTGAATGTGGCTGGCTAAAAGATTATATCAATGCTTCTGATAAAGAAATTAAAGAATTATCTGATGCAGTTTATTATTCCATACAGGAATATGTGATAATGAATAACTTTGATGGAAATCTTTATAAATAATTTCTTTGTTTTTATTATATGTCTTTGGGGACGTGGTATAATCTGGCTAGAATAGTTGGCTCCAGTCTTGGAAAGATAACCTAAAAATAACAATCATGGGCATTTTTTCAATGAAGAGACCAACGGATCCGGGTTCAAATCCTGGCGTCCCCAATATCCCTATTAAAAATAAGAATTTTTAATCCTTAAAAACCATTGTTTGGTTTTTAATTTTTAAAGTGCTATATACGGAAATCAAATATTTCCTATGTTTGACATAAGTCAAACCATCCTAAAAAGGGAATAAATATAAATAAGAACTGACATTATATAATCATAATGAAGAAAAAATCCATGGAAGAGGAAAAAAAAGCTTATCTCTGGCTTGTTGCTGTTGTTCTTGCTTTTGGTTTTTTCTGGTCAGCTGTGACTCCTGTTTTACCTTCTGAATTATCTGCGGAAAGGTCAAATATGGGAGGCTATGCTTCAGATGTTCTTGCAGGGGAAGAATGTGAATGCCCCTCTTTTAATGAGCCGTACAATAATTATTATGATGAATGTTATGAAAACGGCGGGGAAATAGATGTTCTGGCTTATGAGATAGAAATATGCGGAAGGACAATAGAGTGCACAATGCCTGTTTGTTATTAGTTATGAAGTTATAATAAAATGGTATTAGAACAAATATTTAAGCCGTCATGGGTTGAGAAAAAGCCGTATCATGCTTTAATAATGGGTATGTTTTATGCATTTCTGGGTATTGTCAGCGCATTGATAATATTCCCCGAGGATGTTGGAATAGCAAGCATAGCTTTCATATCCCTTCTGGTTTTGCCCTCATTAAATGCATTATTATCAATAGAGGAGAATAAGGAGATAAGGGAAAAAAAGATATCTTTGATACAGCTGATGAAAGACCATTGGGATATAATATATATCTATATATTCCTTTTTTTAGGCATTTTTATTACTTATACGATGCTTTCTTTAAGGATGAATACTGCAATCTCACTTAATCTTCTGGCGCCTCAGCTTTCCCATTCAGCTGTTGTAGGCGCCTCACTAAGTTCAGGCTCTTACTTTTTTTCCATATTAATGAATAATCTCAAGGTTTTTACAGTAATGCTTATTTTATCTTTGGCATACGGGGCAGGGGCAATATTATTTTTAACATGGAATGCTTCTGTATGGGGAACTGCTTTAGGATTTGCAATAAGAAAAAAGATTATGATTCTGGGTATGGGTGTGGTGGAAAGTTTTGCAGGTTTATTTGCTAAGTTCTTTCCCCATATGATTCTTGAGGCAATGGCTTATTTCTTTGTTATTATTGCAGGCGGAACAATTTCAAAAGCAATGATAAGGGAAAAAATAGGCACAAAAAAGTTCCATCATGTTTTTTCAGACGCATTGATATTTTTTGTTATAGGAATAATATTATTAATCCTGGGAGCAATTCTTGAGGTTTATCTATATCCTTTATTATAATATAAAATAGCCATAATACCTTCCTGATTATAGTAAATTATATAAATAACAATTAATTAAGATATTTTAAACAATATAAATTTTAATAATAGGGAGGATAAATATGAACAGGGAAGAATTTAATAAAAACATGGATGACTATCTGAAAAAGAGAAAAAGCCCTGGCTTGTCTTCTTTCAGGAGTTTTGGCCTGAGGAATATTTTTCCTGCAAGAACAATAAATGCTGAATTTGCAGGTAAAAAAGAGTCTTATGAAAAAGGCCCTGAACAAGATGTTATTGAAACAGAAGAAGTAAATGAGGATGAACTTATGGAAATGGAAGAAGATATGGAAGACATAGAGGGGAAGGAAGAGAATTTGGAATCATATAGGGAAAGCATATTAAAACGGTTCCTGAAAAAAATGAGGATATTCAACAGGAAAAGAAACCTGAATTATGAAGATATTGATGGAGACAATGATTCTGAAGTAATAGACAATGAGGAAGAAGACTTAAAAAAATTCCTGAAGATGAGTTATCGATGGTTAAATAATATGCCCCGGTCAGAATTAAAGGCATTCAAAGAGAGTGAGGATTTTCAGGTTTATAAAGGACTGCTTAAAAAATATGGGCTGATAAAATAAACAAGGTGCTCTGAAATTAAAAAAATAATTTCCTGCATCTCTTAAAAAAAGTTTTTAATAGGTGATTAAAATGGTGCAAAAAGATATATCAAAAAAACATGAGATAATAATGTTGATTATAGCTGCTGTTATTTTAATAGGGGGAATTATTGCAATGTTTTCAGTAGCCTATCCGAATCCAATTACAGATTCCCAGGAACATGTTATAGCCTCAGGCCCAACAGGTGCAGCAATAACAGAAATCAATATGAAAGAAGTGAATGCAGGGGAAATGGTTGCTGCTGTGTTAGCAGTTGTTGTTCTTTTAGGTGTGGCTGTTTTCATTTACAGGAAAGAGGATTGGTGAATTAGCTGTTTTTTG
>CAZQLC010000007.1:0-19420 GCA_964594025.1 uncultured Methanosarcinales archaeon | reverse complement strand
TGTCAGCATCTATTTCATTTGCAAGGAACTGCGTTAATCTGTCCTTATCAATAAAATTATAGCCCAGACAGGGCACAGAATGATTCAGGTAAGCACATTCCATATAATAATCATCATTCTCAAAAAACTTCTTAATATTTTTAGGATTCAGTTCATGTACTTTTAATTCAACCCTGTTATTATCAAATATAACTGTTTTTAACATGTGATGCATCCTTTCCTTTGTGCCTTTCGGTCCATATATCTGCAATACGGGCTTTTCTTCCATATTATTCCCCAATGTCTGTATTAATCCAATTAATCCTGAAACATGGTCTCCGTGCCAGTGGCTTATCAGTACCTTATTAACCTTGTTCCTGTTTATTCCTGCAATATTCATCTGTCTCTGGGTGCCTTCTCCGCAATCTATAAGCAAACCTTCAGCCTTGTATCTAAGGAAAATTGCCTGAACATTTCTTTCTTTTGTTGGAACCATTGAAGAAGTCCCTAAAAATGTTATTTTCATGATAAAACTAGAGAAAAGATGTTAATTTATAAATGTTTTTGGTAAATAATCAGGATATAATTGTCCGAGAACATTTGCAAAACTTATTTCAAGGAAGGATTCTGGTTTTTCCTTAAGTATATCTTCGGCATTTTTCTGCAGGTAGTTTATAATATTGCTCCCTATGCTTAATACACTGTTTCTTCTCTCGTAAGTATGTCCTTTGCATAAAAGTATCTCGCTTTCAATATCTTCAGGATCAACCAACATAGATATATCAAAATTATCCTTTTCTGAATCAAATCTCTTGGTTTCAACAAATGCGAAATATATATCAGCCTTTTTTTCATTCCCATATAATGTTCTTTCCCTGTAAAAAAAACTTACGGGTGAGGATTTATTCTTTTTTAAAACTTTTCTGTTCAATAACATAGAATATTTATCTTGGCTTTTCCATTCTGTATTTATACAATTCATCTTGTTATATACTTTAACCAAGTTTTCTAATTTTTCTTTACTTTCAATTGGCTCTGAGTCCATTATAAAGTCTATTAATTCAAATGCGATATTATGTGGCAGGATTTTTTTACAATTAAGATAACAATTAAGGTCTGAATTTCTTATATCTGTTCTAATAATTTCTTTATTTTTTCTTTTTTCAATATATATTTGGTCAATATTATCCAAAATTTTTTTTCTTTTCATTTTCTACATAAAAATAGTTACAAACTAAAGATATACATTTTGTTTATTTATATACATTTCCTACAAAAAAATGTTTTTTAGTGTTTAATTCATAAAATTTATAAATATAGTTTATTTAAAACAAATATGAATGAAATTATAAATGAGCTTGGGTCTGAATTCAACCTCAAGTCCAGGTATATGATTATTCTGGATGAGCTATATAATAAAAGCCTGTCTGCACGGAAAATATCAAAAATTACAAATATTCCAATGGGTAGGATTTATTCTTTTCTTAATGAATTAGTTTCTAAGGGGCTTATTGAAAAAACTTCAGAGAGGCCCGCTTTATATACAATGACCAACCCAAAGGAAAATATAACCAACTTCCTGAAATATGAATTTGATGGACTTGTTGAAAAAGAAAAAAAAATTCTTGATTATATGCAGAAAAAGGAATCCATAGATGATATTGAGATAATCCACAATGGGGATGATTTTACCTTCAAGCAGATACAGTTGCTTGCTGAATGCAGGAAGATAAGGACTGTTGTGAGGCACGGCTCCATTCCTTTTCCATTATATCCTTCAAGCAGCCTTGAGTTCAGGAAAGTAAGGGAAGCCATAGAAAAAAACAGGCCCACCTTGGCACATACGACTCATGAGATGACATTTCTTATATACAAGGCACATAAGGATGCATATGAGAAGGGAAAACATTTCAGTGCAATTATTGAAAAAAGCGCCCTGGATTTTAATCTTAACATAATAAAGTCCCAACTGGGAAATGATTTTCTTAAGAAAATAATAAATGACCTTAAAAGGAAAATTAAAAAATACGGCATGAAGATTTATGTCATTGAAGAATATGTTCCTATGCAGATTTTTATTATAGAAAACAAGGTTATGCTTTCATTAATACATTTAGGGCTTACAACCGGCGCAGTCATCCAGAGCGAGGATATGGTCAGTTTATACAATGATTTCTATGATGATATGGTAAGAAGGTCAAAACTTATTGAGAATTATATATAAAATATTTCATCGTTTGAAATATATGCTCCATAAATCTTTTTTCTTATCTGTGCGAATTAATCTTATCTCTTGCGGCAGTGAATCCTCATCTAATTTATTATCAACAATATCTGCCAGTTCTTTTCTTGGTACTGTTTTAATAATATCAGAACATTTAACTGTCGGAATGTTTTTTCCTGTTAAAGAATAGGAATTAAAATATGTAGGTATTATTTTATCTTTTACAAATTTGATTTCTCTGGTTTTTGGATTTGATCCTATTTCTGAATCAATTTCTTTTTTGATTGTATCATAAGCTTGAAATGCTATTGACCTATATTTTTCCATTTTATATACTGTATGAATTTGTATTTTATAAATCTTTTGATTAATTTACAACTATTAAGTGAATATAAATAAAAAAGCATAAATTATAATAAATTATATAAAGAGAGTATTTATTCTTAGGATGTATGACTAAAAAAACAAAAAAATCAAAATCAGACAGGAAAATAGAAAAAGAATCAAAAGCAATAGAATTCGAAGGATTAGTTGAAAAAATTCATGAAAAATTAGAGGTAAAGGAAGTCAGGGCAAAATCACAAAAAACCAAAGTAAAAGCTGTTTTTATAAAAGAAAGGATAGTCACAGATGATACTGATGAAGCAAAAAACTTCTACAACAAGAACAGATTCGGAAAGATACTTGACAACGGCAAATTACAGTTATCCTTGCTTGAAGGATTATACCTTATGGAAAAGGATAAGCTGGATATTGTTAATGCAAGCAACAGGAAAATTGAATTTGAGACTTTTCTGAAAAAAGCAAAAAAAGTCGAGCCTAATTTCTGGATAAGATATTGTGTTTTCAAGGACATAAGGAATAGGGGATATATTGTAAAAACAGCCCTTAAATTCGGGGCTGATTTCAGGGTTTACGATAGAGGAATAAAGCCTGGAGAGGAGCATGCGAAATGGATAGTTTATCCTGTCAGTGAAGGATCCACATTAACATGGCATGAGTTTGCTGCAAAAAACAGGGTTGCGCATTCAACAAGAAAAAAACTCTTAATAGGAATTGTTGATGATGAAGCTGATGTAACCTATTATGAAATAAGATGGATGCGTCTGTAAACTGGTTCTTATACTTACAATGTAAGTATTAATTTTATGAAATAAATAAAAAATTATATAAACATTCAGCCATTTTTAAAACTAATATGAAAAATATTCCCCAAGAAGATGTTTTAAGAATAGTAAGGGAGATAGGTCCAACTATTCCCGCAAGGATAACGAGGAAGTTGGGCGGGGACACTTTTTTAATAGGCGCCATACTGAATGACCTTCAGAAAGAGGGAAAAATAAAAGTAACAAAATTAAAATTAGGGGGGAGCCCTTTTTATTATACGCCTGAGCAGGAATACAGGCTTGATGATTTGTCTAAATATTTAAAAAATATCCATAAAAACAGTTATGAGCTGATAAAAAGCAGGGGAATAATCAGGGACAGGGAATATCCCCCACAGGTAAGGGCAAGCCTCAGGGAGATAAGGGATTTTGCAAAGCCCCTGGAAGTCCAGTTGACCGGGGAAAAGGAAATATTCTGGAAGTATTATAAGCTTACCAATGATGATGCAAAGAAGATAATTCAGGACAGGTATATGAAAGAGATCAGGGAGCAAAAGCCTGAGAAAAAGGAAATGCAGCAGAAAATAGTCAGGGTGGTTCATGAGGAAAAAATAAAAGGACAAACAGAAGAGAAGAAAAAACCCGATAAGGCACCACCTGAATTCATGAACAGGCTGAAGGATTTCTTTGAGAAAAAAAACATAGAGGTTATTGAAAAGGAAATATTGAGAAAAACAGAGATTGATTTCATAGTCAATGTACCTTCAGGCTTGGGCAGGATTAAATATTACTGCAGGGCAAAAAAGAAAAAGAGCTGCAATGATGGTGATCTGTCAAGCGCTTATATAAAAGGCCAGACTAAAAAACTGCCTGTTCTTTTTTTAACAACAGGAAAGATAACAAAAAAGGCAAAGGAAATGGCTGAGAATGAGTTAAAAGGCATAATTATAAGGGAGAATATTTAAAATGGGGAACAAGATAACTGAGATTATGGAATCAATGCCTTTAGCCCTCGAAAGCTTAAGAGATAAGGTTCTGGTTGTTGACACATTTAACCAGATTTATATGTTTCTTACAACAATAAGGCAGAGAGACGGCTCCCTGCTTATGGATTCCCACAATAACATAACAAGCCATTTATCCGGCTTGTTCAATCGTTTCACAAAGCTGATGGAAAATGACATAAAATTTATTTTTGTTTTTGACGGCAAAGCACCAGATTTAAAAAATAAAGAAAGAGAGCACAGAAAGAAAATAAAGATAGATGCCGGAAAGAGATATGAAGAGGCCAAAAAAGAGGAAGATTTAGAAAACATGAGGAAATATGCTTCAAGAACCTCAATAATAACAGATGATATTATAAAAAGCTCTAAAGAGTTAATAAGAGGTTTGGGCTTTCCTGTTGTCCAGGCTCCTTCAGAGGGGGAAGCACAGGCAGCATATATGGTAAGAAAAGGCCATGCTTATGCAGTATTAAGCCAGGATGCTGATTCCTTATTATTTGGAGCCCCGAGAATAATAAAGAACCTTACAATAACCAAAAAAAGGAAAAAAGCCAATAAATTAGTGTATGAGACAATACAGCCTGAGATTATTTCTTTGGATAAAAACCTGAACAAATTGGGTGTTGACCAGGACCAGCTTATATTCATGGGAATAATGATGGGCACTGACTATAATAGGGGGGGCATAAAAGGCATCGGGCCTAAAAAAGCCCTTAAGCTGATAAAAGACAAAGGCAGGGATTTTGATGATGTTTTCAATGAAATAAAAGATGGGTGGGATTTTGATTTTAAATGGAAAAAAATCTTTGACCTTATTAAGAATATGGATGTTATTGATAATTATGATATTGAATCCAGAGGTATTGATGAAGAAGCAGTCGTAGACTTAATGGTAAAAAAACATGATTTCTCAGAAGAGAGAATAAGGAAAAGATTAAAAAATATCCAGAAAAACAAGCCAAAAGAAGAATCCCTGAATAAGTTCTTCTGAATTATAAAATGTTAACATTAAAAGTTCCTTTGGAAAAAGCTGAAAAATGGAAGGATTACCTTGTCAAGAATAGTTTATACAATAAGGATTATAAGGTTAAAAAGGAAAAAGGATTTATTTTTCTGCCTCTAAAGAAAAGGTTCCATATAATAAGAGCAAAAGAAGATATATGGTTTACTGAAAAGAAACTTGAAAAGCAAAACAAAATCATTTCTAACCTGAAAGAGGCTTTAAGGGAAAGGCTTTCTGAAGATGAGCTTAAGCAAGCCCCAAATAGTTATGATATCATAGGGGATATAGCAGTAATTGAAATTCCTCAGGAATTAGAAAAAAAAGAAAAAATAATTGGAAAAACATTATTGGAAATAAACCCGAAAATAAAAACAGTTCTTAAGAAAGCAGACATCCATTCAGGAGAATACAGAACCCAGGAGATGAAATATATTGCAGGAAAAAAGACCAAAGAAACAATCTATAAGGAAAACAATATCAGGATAAAACTTGATGTTGAGAAGGTTTATTTCTCAGTAAGGCTTTCACATGAAAGGGAAAGGATTACAGATTTGGTTGAAAAAGATGAGATTGTTCTTGTAATGTTTTCAGGATGTGCTCCTTATCCTTTGGTTATCTCTAAAAATACAGAAGCCCAATGCATATATGGCGTTGAATTGAATCCTGCAGCCCATAAATATGGGATTGAAAATATAAGATTAAATAAGTCAGAGAACATAAAATTATTCCTAGGAGATGTGAAGGAAGTTGTCCCTAAATTAGATATGAAATTTGACAGGATAATTATGCCACTTCCTAAAACAGGTGAAGATTTTTTAGGTATAGCGTTAAATGCCTCTAAAAAAAGCGCAGTTATACATTTCTATGATTTTGGAACTGAAAAAGAATTCAGGGAAATACATGAAAAAATAAAAAAAATCTGCAAAAAAGAAAATAAAAAATGTAAAATCCTGCATACTGAAAAATGCGGTGATTATGCACCTTATATTTACAGGGTCTGCGTTGATTTTAAGGTTTTATGATACGAAACGATAAATTAATAAAATATATGTATTTATAATTTATTATGAGAGAAATATTAAAATCAAAAATACATAGGGCTTATATCACTGGAACGAATCCTGATTACATTGGCAGTATCATAATAGATAAAAATTTGATGGAAAAGGCAAATATAATACCATTTGAAAAGGTTTTGGTTTGTGATGTCACTAATGGAAAAAGATGGGAAACCTATGCTATTGAAGGGGATTCTGGAAAAATTGAAGTTCAGGGAGCAGTAGCAAATTTATGTAAAAAAGGATATATGTAATTATTTTATCTTTTGAAATTACAGATCAAAATCCAAATCCTAAAATGATTCTTGTTGATGAAAAAAATAAATTTGTAAGATTTTTGTGAGAATATGAAAAAATTTACAGAAAAAGATACAGAGATATTTTATGATAAAGAAGATGAGATTTATCGTTCTTTCTGGGATGAAAATGGAAGTCTTCATTGGGGATTGTTTAAAAACAATGAAGATTACATAACTGCATCTGAAAATCTAACAAATTTAATGGCAGAAAAAGCAAAGATAAATTTTAATTCAAATGTTCTGGATGTAGGTTGTGGTAATGGAGAAGTTACAATTAAATTAGCTAAAAAATTTAAATGCAGTATTATTGGAATAGACTTAAGTGGAGTTAGGATTAAAAATGCTATTCAAAAATTGCAAAAAAATCCAAATATTTTAGATTTTGTTAATTTCAAAAAAGCCTCGGCAACAAATATTCCGTTTAATTCAGATTATTTTTCCCATATTTGGAGTCAATCTACAATTTATCATGTTCACGATAAAGACAAAGCATTATCAGAGATATTCAGAGTTCTTGAAAAGGGAGGGATATTTGTTTTTGATGACTTAATAAAACCCAAACAAGAAATTTCAGATGATGCAAAAAAATATGTATATGAGAGATTACTTTTTGATACTCCTTTCACTTTTGAATCTTATCAAGATAAACTCAAAAAAATTGGATTTGAAATTGTTGAATCAAAAGACTTATCAGAGCATCTTAAAAAAAGCTATCAAGAATTAAAAGGTATATTGGAATCAAAAATAGACTCAAATAAAGATCAAAAATATTCTAAAGATTACAAAAATTTAATTTTTGCATATGATAAAATGGTTGAAGCCATAAATAAAAAAGAATTAGGTTGGGCTATGTATGTTTGCAAAAAATAAATATCTGCTTTTATCGTTATATTTATATATTTGAATAATTTAGTTTAAAATATGAAGATAGGTTTTCCGAATAATCCAAGAAAAGATATTTTAAAGGAAGTTGAATGGATTGGCAAAAATGGTTTTGATTTTGTAGATTTGTTTTTAGAAGAGGATAAAGCAGTTCCGGGAAAAATTGATGTTCTGAAATTAAAGAAGCTTCTTAAAAAATATAAATTAGATGCAGTAGGGCATACTGCATGGTATCTTCCGATTGGCTCCCCTGTAAAATCATTCAGGGAGACTGCTGTTTCTGAAGCAGAAAAATATTTTGAAGTTTTTTCAAAGCTTAATGTAAAATATGTTACAATCCACACTAACTGGCCTCCGGGAATGTTCTCAACAAAAGAAGGCATAAGATTTCAGGTTGAATCACTTAAAAAAATTGTTGATGTTGCAAAAAAATATAGTCTTAGAATAATGCTTGAGTCAATAGACACTTGTCAGGATGATATAAAAAGTGTTTCAGAGATTTTAAAGAGAGTTCCTGGATTATACATTCATATTGATATTGGCCATGTAAATCTTTTCAAAAGAAAACCAGAAGAATTTATAAAAAAATTCCATAAGAAATTGAAGCATATACATTTGCATGATAATGATGGTATAAAAGATTTGCATATTCCTATGGGAACCGGAATAATAGATTGGGAAAACCTGATTAAAATTCTTAAAAAATATTATGATGGAACCATAACCCTTGAGATCTTTTCCAGGGATAGAGACTATGCTCTTTTAAGTAGAGATAAACTAAAAAAATTATGGAAGTAATCATAATCGAAAATTCTAAATAAAAATATATAATATCTCTAATTTATATTCTGCAAAAACCAAAACATTTATATATCCAGTATATATTCAATATATAGGCGATATATATGGTTCAGGCTATGGTAAATATTTCCGAAAATGCAAATCAAATCTTGAATATTGTAAAGGCTAAACATAAACTTAAGGATAAATCTGAAGCTATTGAAAGAGTAGTTTTAGAATATGGCGAGGATTTCTTGGAGCCTAAGTTAAGACCTGAATTCATCCAGAAGATGAAAGAAAGGCAGAAAGAGCCTACTGTGAAAGTTAAGAACTTCAGGAAACACTTTAATCTGGCTTAAAATGTATTCTTATGAATTAAGAAAAAGTGTGGAGAAGATATTTCTCAAGCTGGCAAAGAAAAATCCAAGGCAACTATTAATAATTGAAAAAAAGATAGAGGAAATAATCCAAAATCCATACCATTACAAAAATCTGAGAAAACCATTAAATTATCTTAAAAGAGTCCATGTTGATAAAAGCTTTGTTCTCACTTTTTCTGTGGATAAAAATAATAAGAAAGTGATTATTGAAGATTATGGGCATCATGATGATATATACATATAATAATTTTGTAATTTATATTCTGTAAAAACGAAAACTTTAAATAATAAACCTGATATTAAGATATATTAGTATACTCTTTCATATATTAATATAACATTAAAATAAACGGAAGGTGATGAATAATGATAAATACAGGGGATTTAAGTCCTGAAGCGCAGAGGCTGGCTGAGACCTTGAAAAGTAATGGTTTTGCCTGTTCAGACAGCATGGCCAGGCAAAAGGCTATTGAGATTCTGGGAACAGGTGAAAAGGTCATGGGTGATTTCAGGAGAATGGAGGGAAACAGGATAAAGGAAAAAAGAACCCTCGAAATGGATCAGGATATGGAAACTGCTGCAAGAGAGACAGTCAGAAAAGAGTTTGAAGGGGATGATACCGGGGGAGACATGAACAATTCCCAGGAGCCCCAGAATATTGAGATTCATACTGAAAACAGGGAAACTGAAACTGTTTCAGATGAGAATGATGATTCACAAAATAATGAGGCTGTTGAAAAACCAGATATTGAAGAAAATAATATAACTGCTGATAATATAGAAGAGCCCCCAAGCATGGAAGATGCTGTGGAGGAAAAGATAATTGAAAAAAAAGAGGATGAATTATTAGTTTCCGGGCAAAAAGAGGATGAGGATTTTTCTCCTGAAACACATTCTTCACTGCATTTGTCAGATGAGGCAGAAGGAAAAACTTTAGGAGATATTATGCCTGAAGAGAATTCTGAAGCACAGCAGGAGGAAGAAACAGAAAGCAGTGATGATTCTGGGGAAGATAATGAGAATGACAGTGTAGATGAGGATACTGATGAAGACAGCAGCAGTGATGAAAATACAGAAGAAGATAAAGAGGAAGAGCCATCTGAGCCTGATGATGTCGGCAATGATGAGGAAAACAATGATACAGAGCAGCAGCCTGATACAGAGGAAATAAACATTGCTCCGGAAGATCATGATGGAACAGCTGAGCCGGAAGAGGAAAAATCTGAAGAAACAGGCACTGCAAATGATGAAGAGGATTCTTCTGAGGAAGAGAATAAAAGTACAGTGAATATGTCCCAACAGCAGCCAGCAAGAAACCCCTATATGAAAAGAAAAGAGGATATGCCTGAAAATAAGATAGATTTGAGTGAGATTTTCAGGTTTTGATTTCTTGGAAACTTTGTTTCCAAGTTCAGAATTCTTTGAATTCTGTAATTTTTTTCTTTTATATTTTTTAAATATCTGCAAAACTTTTTATATGAATTAGATTCTTAATCTTTATAATGGCAATATCCATAAACCCATATAAGCATTTATTAAAAGAAAAAGGTATAGGTTACTGGGATTTTCGCTTCCGGAAAATAAAAAACACCCATATTCTCGGCTGGAACAACCACATTAAAAATATAAGCCAAGGCACAAAAGAGGGTTATTGTGTAAGGGTTTTGTATAAGAATGCCATTGGTTTTGCATACGGAAATGTAAAAGACAATATAGAAAGCACAGTAAAGAGAGCCATAGGCATAGCAAAAGTACTTTCAAAAGAAACTTCAATGAAAACTGAAATAAAAAAACATCCGAAGATTGTTGATTACAAAATATCTTCATTTAAAACAGACCCTGAAAAGATTCCTCTGGGGGAAAAGATAGATTTTGTCCTTAAAAACAGCAGGATAACAGGCAAAATAATAAAGAGCAGGCAGCTTCAGTATGAGGAAAACCAGATAGAAAAACTGTTTGAAAACTCTGAGGATTCATCAATAAAACAAGACCTGACATTCACTGCTTTAAGGTCTGTAATAGTAGGTAAAAAAGGCTCAAGAACTGAATCCTATTTCCATGGAAGGGGTATTATGGGGGGTTATGAGATAACCAAAGAATATCCTGATATATACAGGGATTCAGTAAGTATATTAAATGACCTTTTCAGGGCTGAAACTATAAAAGGGGGGAAGATTGATGTGATAATGGATCCAAGGCTTGCGAGTGTTTTCATACATGAGGCTTTGGGGCATGCAACTGAATCAGATCTGGTTTTACAGAATAATTCATGCTTAAAAGGCAAATTAAATAAAAAGATAGCTTCTGATATAGTTACTGTTTATGATTCCCCTTTAGGCAACGAATGGGGCTCTTATTTTTATGACGACGAAGGTATTCCTGCAGGAAAGACTTTGCTTATAGATAAAGGAGTGCTGAAAAATTATCTCACAAACAGGGAAACAGCCGGAAAATCAGGTTTAATTTTAACAGGCAACGGAAGGGCCCAGTTTACAGACCATATGCCTTTGGTTAGGATGTCAAATACATTTATCCAACAGGGGAAAAACAGCAAAGATGAGATGATAAAAAATGTCAAATCAGGTGTTTTGCTAAACGGCACAAAAGGCGGCCAGGTGAATACCTCACAGGGAACATTTCATTTTTCAGCGCAGTACGGCTATCTGATAAAAAACGGGAAAATAGGAAAGCCTGTGAAAGGGGTTTCTTTGTCAGGGAATATATTTCAATTACTGAAAAACATAGCCATGATATCAAACAAAACAGAGCATGATATCCCTGGTTTCTGCGGCAAGAATGTACAGCAGGTTCCTGTGAATGGCAGGAATCCATATGTTTTGGTAAAAGATGCTCTTGTAGGTGGCTCAGAATGAAAAAATATGAAAAATATATAAAGCGGCTGAAAAAAGAAACTGATGATTTCCAGTTAAATATTGTCATGAATGAGACATATGAAATAAGTTTTGAAGGTAATTTTATAAAAAATTTCAAGCACGGCAATTCAGGGGATTTTTTCTTAAAGGTTTATATTAATAATAAAGAAGGAAGCTCTTATTCCTCTGTTTTGAATAATGGTTTTATTGATAATGCGCTGAAAACAGCAGGGAACAGCCCGAAAAAAGAGTATTTCTACGGTCTGCCTAAGCCCTGTGTTTACAGCTATAATGCAGGACAGGATAATAAGATTAAGAGTATGGATATAAAAGAAATGGTAAATATTTCAAATAAGATAATAAAAAAAGTCAATAAGAATAATGTTATTTTGAATTCAGGCTCATTAATATTAACTAAAAACAGGAACAGGCTCATAAATTCAAACAATATTGATGTTATTGATGAAGGATTAAACTTTGGTGTCACTGTTGAAGCAAATTCAGCAGACAGCAGATCTGATTATGAGGATTATTATTTTGACAATAAGTTTTTTGATGCAGGAAAAACAGCAGATGCTGTAAATAAAAAAGTCAGGGAATTTCTGAATGCTTCCAGATTAAATAAAAAAGTCAGGACTTTTATAATAAGGCCCAAAGCCCTGGTTTCTTTGTTAAATTATGGTTTTCTGTCCAACTTAAAGGGGGATAATTATGAGAAAAACAAGTCCCTGTTTTCCGGAAAACTGAATAAAAAGGTTTTGGATAAAAAAATAACAATCACAGATGACAATACTATGAAAAACGGGATAAATTCAGAAAAATGCGATTATGAGGGAACTCCTTCACAGAGAACAGTTTTGATAAGCGATGGGATACTTAAAAATGTGATATTTGATTATAATACAGCAATACATAATAATAAAAAAAGCACATCAAATTCATCCATTTATGGGATAGACTTTTCAAATGTTATTATCCAAGGTAACAATATAAAAGAGCCGGATAATGCCCTTATAATAGACACTATAATGGGGGCGCATACAGCTGACAGCATAACAACGGATTTTTCTGTTCATGTACAGAAAGCATACCTTAAAGATAAAAATAAACTCATTCCTGTAACTGATTTCATGATTTCAGGCTCTGTCATGGATTTATTGAATAAGTCCATAGGGTTTGCAGGAAAAGATGAGCAGAGGGAAGGCATATATACAAAAAGTATTATAACTAAAGGGGTTAATATAATAATATGAAACTGGAAAGAATAATAAAAGCCTGCGAAATCACAGATATCATCTTTTCTGAACTGACTGATAAATTAAAAAATAAAGAGTTTAAAACTGAAAAAGATATTGTAAAATTCCTGAGAAAACAATACAAAAAACATGATGTAAAACAAGCTTTTAAGCCGATTATAGCCTCAGGGGAAAGCTCTGCAGATCCACATTACACAAAATACACTTCAGAGCTTAAAAAAGGCTTCTTAATGATCGATTTTGGAGTAAAATACATGGAATTCTGCTCTGATATGACCCGTATGCTGTATCTTGGGAAACCTTCTGAAAAAGAATTAATTCTTTATAATAATATCAGGGATGTCCATGAAAAAACCATTGCTGGAATAAAACCCAATATGAAAATAAACTCGTTGTGCGGGGAATTCTGGGATATCTTAAAGGAAAAAAATCCTGAGTATATAAAACATTTAAAGCATTCTTTAGGTCACAGCCTGGGGAAAAAGGTTCATCAAAAACCAATTATAACACTATATGGAAAAGGCAGATTAAAGCCAGGTATGGTTTTTACAATAGAGCCTGGTTTATATTGGGAAAACAAATTCGGAATAAGAATAGAGGATGATATTTATCTGAATGAGAATGGTTATGAGATATTAACAAAGACAAAAAGGGATTTGTTTATTATAAGCTAAATCAATTCTTCAATTCTCAACAGCCTGTTGTATTTACAGGTTCTTTCCCCCCTACAGGGCGCGCCTATCTTGATTTGTTTGCAATTAAGGGCCACAGCAAGGTCGCATATAAAAGTGTCCTCTGTTTCACCGCTTCTGTGGGAAACCATTACATTCCAGCTGTTTTTCATTGCTGTTTTTGCTGCTTCAATTGCTTCTGTCACAGTCCCTATCTGGTTTGGCTTTAACAACAGACCATTGCAGAGCTTTTTTTCAGCAGCATCCTCAATCCTTTTTTTGTTAGACACTAACAAATCATCCCCTATAATCTGTATGTTTTTTTTATTAACCTTATCCATAAAATTCCTCCATGCATTAAAATCATCCTCAGCAAAAGGGTCTTCTATTGACACAATAGGGTATTTCTTGATTAATTTTAGATAATAATTGCAGAGTTCTTCAGCACTCACATAGCTGTCTTTCTCAATCTCATACTTTCCTTTTTTATAGAAATCAGATGCAGCACAGTCAATCGCTATCCTTAACTGCGATTTGTGCTTTGAGCCTTTTATTGCTTTCATTAATAAATCCAAAGCTTCTTCAGCTGTTTTTATGGGCGGTGCAAAGCCTCCTTCATCACCTACATTCACTGCGTTTTTCCCGTATTTTTTCTTTATTATGTTTTTCAGCTCATGGTATGTTTCGCTTATAATCTGAGTATTTTCCCTGAAACTTCCTGCTTTTGGTACAATCATGAACTCCTGTATCATAAGGTCATTACCTGCATGAACCCCGCCGTTGATAATATTACAATAAGGGACAGGCATTGAAATTTTTTTAGTGCCTATAATTTTTTGCAGGTAAAAGAATAGTTCTTCATTTTTTGACATTGCATTTAATCTTGCAAAAGCCATGCTCACTGCAAGGATTGCATTTGCTCCCAGTCTTGATTTGTTTTCTGTATTATCCAGATTTATAAGGAAATTATCAAGGGTTTCCTGCTCCCATTCCCTGTTTATTATCTTTTTCTTTATTATCTTGTTTATATTTTTAACAGCCTTTTCAACACCCATGCCGCTGAAACTTGATTTTTTATCCCTTAATTCCACTGCCTCATGTTTTCCGGTGCTTTTTCCTGAAGCTACAATAGCCCTGACACCAGTATAAGAATTATGCATCTCGCATTCAACAGTAGGATTACCTCTTGAATCAAGAACCATCCTTGCTATCATTTCATTTATCTTCATAATGCAGTAACCTCTTTTTTATGATTACAGATAAAAAATAATATGTTTATAAAATTTTTGTTTTATCTTATTTATTACCTTAAAGTGACTATAAAAACGAAAGATTTATAAATATGTATTACTATAAAGTAGTAATAAATAAAAAAGAGAGAGAAAATGATAAAATCTAAACAAAAATTGAAAGGATGGAATGATAAGGACCGTTGCTTAAGAAATATACTTATAAAATTATTTAATGGCTGGGAAGGTATTGATATTAAGAAAATGGCTTATCTTTTACCGAGGTATGAGATAGTCAAAAATACGGGAGAAGTTATTCATGGAAAACACGGGGCTTCACTTCATGTTTACGAGGGAAAACTAAAAAATGGAGGAGGCAAAGAGTATTTTGTTGTGGATACAGCAGAAACAAAACCATTTCATATTAATGGCAGGCATTATCAAATGCCATTTCATATTGATATTGAAGAAAAGAATGGAAAAGAACATTTTTCTGAAAAGGATAAAATAATGATTCCTTGGAAAAAATTGTTAAGAAAAAATCAAGATGTTATTAATCATTATGGATGTACTATTGAGGATGTTTTAAATTATCAATAAAAATGAAAACCATAGGAAAAAATACACACGTATTTAATATAGGAAATGATTCTCATGATTATATTATTGTGTATCCTGATGATGTATGTGAAATAATGTTTAAAAATAATATAAGAAAGCCTGAAATATTATACAAAGCATTTACAGATAAAGAAGTTGAATTAGAGGAATATTTTATTACAACCATAAAACACAGATTAATTGAAAAATGAAAACCATAGAGGATATATTAAATAAAGAGGAAATTGAACAACTTAAGTCTAATGGATATAGTCCTGTTAGATATCTGGGTTCAGGACATACAAGGGATGTAATTGAGGTTCTTTATGAAAAAGAAGGTTTGAGAAAGGTTAGGGCTTTAAAAATACCTAAAAAAGATATTGATGATGATTCGTTATGCACTTTTATAAATCTTTCAAGATTGCCAAAAGGTAACCCTAATGTTAATGAATTAGAATCCATAAGTGAGATGGGAAGTCATGAGAATATAGCAGACATAATAGAAGTAACGAATATTGGCGGTAGGGTCTCTACATTTGAGGAATTTATAGATGGTCAGACTCTTAAAGAAAAAATAGAAGAAGGGCCTTTAAATAAAGAACAATTTTTTAATGTCTTTAAGCAGGTTCTAGAAGGAGTTTATCATGCTCATACATTACATTATTTTAATCCAATTGTTCACAGGGATTTAAAACCCTCAAACATCTTGGTCGGTAAGAATGGAAAAGTTAAAATAACTGATTGGCAGAATGCTAAAACCAAAACTGACATAGATGATAAAATATTACCAACTAGAGGAGGAACTGCTTATACATATCCTGAGTTATTTAATTCTATAATTGATAAAAATGGTAGGAAATGTGGGGTCAATACAGACATTTATGCTTTAGGAGCTATTATGTATAATGCTTTAACAAGTGAAGAGCCTTTTGATTATAAACTGGATTATGATAAAGATGGGAAAGAATTAGAAATAGAAGGAAAAAAAGTTAGGGTTAGTTTATTTAAAGGAAAAGAAAAGATAGATAAAATTACTAAAAAAGAATTTGAAAAAGATTTAAAACAGAAATTAAAAAAAGTTCCTAAAAGATATCAACATATATTGACTAAATGTTTAACTCTTGATGAGAATAAGAAATATGATGATATATGTAAATTAAGGTCTGATTTTGAGAATGCAAATAAAAGATTTTCCTTTAGGGAATATCTGGCAAAACATGGAGAAAAGATAGCATGGGGTACAGGAATTCTGTCACTTTTTGGTTTGATTGCTTTTGGGACTAAAAATACTGAAATTAGGGATGTGGACCATTCCCCAACATTATATGAGTTATTAGATAATAAAAGATATTTTAATAAGGCACAGCTTTCCCTGAATACTCCAACAATTAAATTTCCTATAGACATAACTAAAGAATTAAAGCCTTATGTGTCTGAAATAAAAGATAAAATTGATGATGAAAATATAAAAGAAATATTAAATATGTCAAAATATATTTCCAGAGTACATATGCGCGAAGATGAATGGAATGAACTTAATGCCATATTAATTGCTTGCGAATTAACTGAAAAAGACAACAAAACAAAGGTTTATGATACAGAAAGAACTGATAATTTCTTAGTTCCTATTGATTTTATTGAATCATTTTTATCTGATTTATATAGTAATGAACTTTCTGATTTAGATTTTTTTGAAGAAGCAGGTTTCGCCAGCCACTATTTGATTTCATTAGACGGCTATAAGATAGGACTTGAGGATTTGTTTGTCAGGTATTTCTGTAATGAAGAGGAAATATTCAATGCAAAAAAATCCAGCGAAAGTTTTAAGTCAGGGTATTTCCCAAGATTTGATGAAGGAGAGCATAGTGGTTTAATAAAAGGATATGGAGATTATCTGCCACAATCAAAAAGAGAGCTAATAGATAGAACATTAGCTGCTTATTTTGTTATGTCAGATATGGACAAAGAGTCATTGGCCCAGAAATAAGCCCATTAAAGGGCTGGTTGCCAGATAGAATTTTCTTATTGAAGAAGCAATCCTGTATATGACAATGTTCTCTTTTCCTTTTTTTGCTGACAGTAATTTGTATGCATCACCATAGATGTATTCTTTTTCCATTTTGTGTATTTCCTCTAAATGAGGCATTTCCTTTTTAAGATAAGATTCTTTGACTTTTTCAAATAATGAGTTTAGTTTGCTAAATAATCCAATAGTCTCTTTTTTCATATTTATTTCGTTCTCATCCAGAAATTGGTTTAACAGGTAAATCTCTCTCTGGGCATGAGTGAATAATGTCAAAAATATCCACAATAACTTTGAGTCTTTTTCAAAACTATTTTTTCCAGTGACTCTTTTGCAAAAGTTGTCATATTTTTTTATTCTTGTTTCAATTTCTTTGTAATTTTCAATGGCTTTTTTATTTTTTAATCTTAATTCTGTGTTTTTTATCAGATCGGTTGTGTTATACAGCATTTTTCTTATAATATTTTCAAAATGCTCTGCGCTTGGCTCTGTTATATTCTCTATGATGCAGTATTTTTCTTCTTTTTTTATAATCTCAAAACCAAGCAAGTCTTTTTCTGTTGTTTCCCTTATGGCTTTAAACTGGGATTCTGAAGAGAAGTTTACTTTTATTTTGTCATATCCTATCCTGTATGCATTTGTGATTAAGGTTCTTACAGAGGATTCTGCCATACCTGTCAGGTTTATTTCAGTTTCTGATTTTATTTCTGATTTTGTCGGGGAAATTATCAAATTGTTTTCCAAAGGTTTTATATTAACATTATCTCCTGCTTTAAGGTTTTTTTCATCAATCCATTTCTTAGGCAGATATATTGTGAAACCTCCCCCTCCCTGCTTGATAAGTTTTCTTTCCATTTTATATTTATTACTCTCTATTATATAAAAACTTTTCGATTTTTAATATCAATAATATCAATAATATCAGAAAGATATTAAAACTAATCATTATTACTTCCAAGTAGTAATGATAAATTAGAGGTATAAAAATGATTGGTAAAACAATAAAAAAAGGAGTAAAAAAAGTTTCAGGTTTAGTTAGTTTGGTTGGAGGAATTGCTTCAGCTTTTGTACCAGCAATAACATATGCGTCAAATCCTGCTGATTTGACAGCTGACTACAGGCAGTTTCCTGTGCCTGCTGGTAAAGTTGTATACAACAGTAAAAATGAGAAGGCAGCTCTTCTTAATGTTCCATTTGCAGAGAATAAAGATTATAATGGTTACATTTTTGGATGGTCAGACGGAAAGAGCACAAAACTGTTACAGGGAAATGTTTCTGTTGATAAAGGCCCTCTTGATCTTGGGTTACAAGCTACAAAAATATGGAGTGAAGGTGCAGATATTCCTGTGGATTACACCCTAAGTCTTGATTTAAGCAATGAAATAGGAGGTTTTGCTAGTGTTATTGATTTTAAAAACCCAGAAGAGTCACAAATTGGAGCAAGATTGAATACAGGAAAAATAACATCTTATTTTATGAGTGCTTTAAAAGAACTTGAGCCTGTTTTGGGTATAAGCTATAATGGAGATATTCCTGTACATCTCTCATATGATCACAGTACTAAAACATATCAACTAAGAACCCAAAAAGCATTTGACAGTTATCTTGGAACGATAATTCCTGAATTAAGGCTAAAAAACTAGGATGGTGAAAATACAGTAGGTATTGGCTTATTGTTGATGAGATAATGGGGGAAAAGAAAATGCAATCCAATAAAAATAACAAATTAATAAATGAAAAAGGAAAATGACCCTAAAAAAATTACTTGAATATGGTAAGTCTCGTGGAATAAGGGAAGAAGATATAGTAGGAAAGGTACAAGACAACTATAAGCATTATTTGCAAAAAAAATTAGGAGTTTTTTCTATTTCTGAAGAATTAAATGATTTTGAAGAATTAAAAAAATTTACAGGGATAGACCCACCAGAAGAGATTATTAAAGATAAATATGAACTTTATCTAAATAAGGGAATAGGAATAGAGACAATAGGGATAAGTAGTAATCTTAAAAAATTAATCGAGATTACAGGAATCAAACCAGAAATATCTTATG
>CAZQLC010000006.1:0-20493 GCA_964594025.1 uncultured Methanosarcinales archaeon | reverse complement strand
AGCTCCACAGAACTCCGAATTTTTTAGAAAAATTGCTCTTTTTTTATTTATTTTACAAATTGTAGATAGTATTCTTTCTGAAATTCTGTTATCCTTTAAAAAACCTCCACAGAATATTAAATTATTTATATTGTGATTTTTTTCAAGGCACACTTGAAACCGAGTTAACTGAAGAGGACTTACCTTCAAATATGAGGAAAATATATTTTCCTGTTACTGATTATTT
Source organism: uncultured Methanosarcinales archaeon (assembly GCA_964594025.1). Taxonomy (GTDB): domain Archaea; phylum Nanobdellota; class Nanobdellia; order Woesearchaeales; family UBA9642; genus JAFGLI01. The sequence goes on along the minus strand of CAZQLC010000006.1, from coordinate 20,267 downwards.
CTTAAAAATAAGAAGCCCCTTAAGAAATACTAAATACAGGACAATAGGAAATATAATCTAATCAAGATGCAATTAATATATTGTATGATTTTTTATTAAGTTATTATATTTTTTTAATTTAGAATAATAAATTTTATTAATAATGTTATTTATATAAATATTATGGAAGCAAAAAAAATAAAACCCCATTATATTGGAAATCTTTTCTATATTGATGGCTGGCGTTTTGATAAAAAATTATCTACTGAAATATTGAGTTTCACAAAAGAACATTTTAAATATCTGGAAATAACTATTGAAGAAGAAAAACCTATTTTCAAAGATATTTTTAAAAGAAAGTTACCAATAAAAGATTACGAATCTATAAACGAAGATGATACTTTTTTGTTTGGAACTGTAAGGGAAATAAACACAAAAGAAAAGGATATTTTTTCTGGGCCAACTATTGATGAAATATTAAAATTAGAATATAAATGGCGTTTTTCAGGTGAAAAAAGAAATATTTTTGATAATGGTAAAATTAACACTTATATAGTTATAAAAGAAAGTGAAGAAGGAAAAATAATTCCCGGAACCAATATAAAAAGAATAGAAATACCTTTTGTAACAAGGATAATTAATATTTGCGGAGAAAGAAATAAAAAAGAAGAAACGAAATTTAGTGGTATTTACAAAGCAATGACTATTTATTCTTTTAAAAATCAGATTACATCAGAAAACTCATACAGTCATTATGTAAAAATAAAAAAAACACCTTAACCCATAATCTAATCCAAATGCAGTTCTAAAACATCTTCATCTTCCAGAATATGGTCTAATCCCAGTTTCTGGTTCGGGAACCTGGCGCTTTTTCCTGTGACCCTTGCAAACCTGAATTTATTTATCAGTTCTTTGTGAATTTTTTCACAGGCGTCCTTTATTGTGGAATTTTTATCCAGAACCAGGGGCTTTTCCTTATCCGGCTCTTTCCCCGGTTCTTTCATATATATTCTTATAATATTCAGCTTACCCCAGATGCTTTCTTTAAGCTTTTTCAGATTTATATTTTCCTTGGCTGAGATAATAACATCAATACCATACTTTTTTATAATCTCATTTATTTTCTCATCATCTTTAATCAGGTCAATCTTGTTTAATATTCTGAGTGCAGGCATATAAACCCGGTTATTTTCAAGAAAGTCTATCAGGTCATCAACTGTAATATCATCATTTATAACAACATCCGCGTTATTGTATTTGTATTCTTTAAGTATTTCTTTTATAGTTTTTTTATCAATATTCTTAATTTTTTTCAGGCAGCTTATATTTATTCCCCCCCTGATTTTTTTTACTATTTTTATTCCTGGTTTTTTCCTGTTTATTCTTATATTTACATTATGAAGCTCTTTTTTTATTATTTCATGCTGCTCAGGCTTCACAGCATCTGTCATAATCAAAATCAAATCAGATGCCCTTAAGACAGACATAATTTCTTTTCCCCTGCCTTTTCCTTCTGAAGCCCCCTCTATGACCCCAGGCAAATCCAGTATTTGTATCTTGACACCATTGTATTCTATGACTCCAGGTATTACATTTAATGTTGTGAAGTCATAATCTGCAATCTTTGACTTTTTATTGGTTAACTTGTTAAGAAGGCTGCTTTTTCCTACAGATGGAAAGCCTATAATAGAAACAGTTGCATTTCCTGTTTTTCTAATGCTGTAGCCTTCTTTAGAGCCTTTTTTACCCCCTTTTTTTTCGCTTTCAGTTTTTAATTTGGCTATTTTAGCCTTTATAAGTCCTACATGGTGCTGTGTGGCTTTATTATACTTGGTTTTTTTCAGCTCTTTTTCAAGTTCCTCTATTTTTTTGTTATAATCAGCCATTTTAATTATATAATTCCATTATTAGTTTAGCAGCAATTTTAGAAGTAATGTTATCAATATCTTTATCAGGGTTAACTTCAACAATATCAGCCATCTTAAAGTTCTTCAGGAGCTTAAGCCTTTGTATTGAGTATATCAATTCTCTCACACTTAAGCCTCCTGGCTCAGGATAGCCTGTGCCAGGTGCAAATCCTGGGTCAATGACATCTACATCTATGGAAACATAAAGGTCTGAGAACTGCCTTGCAAGCTCCATGATATAATCCATTGATTTATCCAGCCCATCAGAAAAGAGCTGTTTCATTGTGAATTTTTTTATTTTTTCTTTTTCCATAAACTGTTTCTCTTTGGAATGCCAGTTTCTTAAACCCACAATTATAATATTTTCAGCTTTTATTATTTTCTTTCTGACCAGGACCTTTACAAAATCCTCATGAGTTGGCGGAAAAAAGTCATTTTCACAGTCAGGATGGGCATCAAATATTATCAGACCGGGATTTTTTTTGTTCATGGAAAAACCCTTGAAACAGGAGTAGGTTATTGAATGGTCTCCCCCCACAGCCAGAACAAATTTATCCTTGGATGATTCTTCCCCGACTTTTTTCTCTATAATTTTATGTGATTCTTCATTATTATAATTGTCAACATCAATATTTTCAGATGAGAAATCAGGAGAAAGGCCGTTTTCATTAAGGTAAAACTCTTTTAATTTTTTTTCTATAATATCAGGAGACTTTTCTATGCCTTTTCTTTTTGTTAAAGCACCTCCGTTAAAAGCTATCTTCAGAATTTTCATTTTATCAGGTCTTTTCCATCCATTTCCTCAGGAGGCTTTATTTTTAATAAATGTAATATTGTGGGTGCAATGTCTATAAGCTTAGAGTTTTTTTTATTAATAGAATATCTTTTTCTTAATAATATGAACGGAACATCGTTCGTGGTGTAGGTTTTATTAGGCAGCCCGTATTTGTCTTCCATAAATTCTGCATTTCCATAGGTTCCTGTTATTATTCCGTAAATATTTTTCTTTTTTATCAGTTTAATGAGTTTACCGAGGTTTTCATCAACCTTTTCAACTGCTTTTTTTACAGCTTTAATATTGCCTGTCTGGGCAATTACTCCCGGGTTTGTGAAATTTACTAATATGAATTCATATCTGCCTTTTTTAATTGCTTTTATTGCCTCTTCTGTGATTTTTTCAGCTTTCATTTCAGGTTTTTTAGAAAAATCTTCGGTCTTTGAGCTTTTTATCATAACTCTTTTCTCTGTTTTATAGCAGATGTCTTTGCCTCCGTTGAAGAATTTTGTTATATTATCATATTTTTCAGTTTCCCCTATTTTTATAAAGGAAATTCCTTTTTTGCTTAGGTATTCCGCCAGATTGTTTTTTATCTCCTTTTGCGGAAAAACAACATTCACATCAAGAGTCCTGCTGTATTCTGTAAGGCAGATAACATTCAGCTCCCTGAATCTTTTTACAGGAAATTTTTTGAATTTTTTATCTGTAAATGCCCTTACAATGTTTTCCATACCTTCTGAATAAAAATTCACAAAGACAACACTGTCACCGTCATCTATCTCTGACCTCTGGTCTAATATAACAGGCTCAATAAGGTCATCAGTTCTGTTGTTTCTGTAAGCCATATTAATCGCTTCCATTGGGTCTCTTAATAGCTTGCCTTTTTTCTTTACCCACAAATCATAAGCCCTTTTCTGGTTTTTCCATTCTTTATTTTTATCCAGGACATAATGCCTGCCTATGATTGAAGCTATTTTTCCGGTGTTTATCTTTTCAATCTTGTTCTGCAGGTTTCTAAGATATCTTTTTGCTTTTTTATTGGGAGCATCAATCCCGTCGGTTATAATGTGGATATAAACTTTGTCCAAAAAATGATAATGCGCCAAATCCAGCAGTGCAAGGAAATGTTTTATATGGCTGTTGATTCCCCCGTCACTTAGCAAGCCGATAATATGCAGCTTTTTCCCTGAATTTTTAACATTTTTAACAGTTTTCAGGAAAATATCTTTTGTAAAAAAAGAGCTGTTTTCTATTGCTTTGTTTATTTCAGTAATATCGTGCTCTGTTTTTCTTCCTGCCCCTATATTTATATAACTTGATTTTTCATTGGTTGCAATCCCTCTTGGTAATCCCATAGCCCTTCCTGAGGTTTTAAGTTTTGTGTGGGGGTATTCTTTCAATAGTTTATCAAGATTCGGGGTTTCTGCCTGCAATACTGCGTTTCCCTCTTTTTTATTCCTTATTCCCCACCCGTCTATAGTTATAAGGACAACGGGCTTTCTTTCTTTCTTTAGTTTTCTTATGATCTTATTTTTATTTTTTATTTTATTTTTTATTGGTTTTTTGGTTTTTTCTTTTATTTCCTTTGTTTTTTCTTTCTTTTTTCCAATTCTTTTTTTCGTCATATCTTTAGCTCTTTTTCTTGCTTCAAGGAGTTCATACAGGTGTTCGTGCCTGCTTTTAACAGAATTTTTTGATTTAGGGTCTATTTTTTTCCCGAGAATTTTAATAATTTCTTCTTTCTTTTTTTTAGCCATAAAGTCCCCCTCTGGTAGTGAGAGGAGTGTTCTCTATATAAAAGTTATGTTATTACTTTTAAGAAAAAAATGATAAAACTTATAATCTAATATTATTATTTCCAATTATATCCGTAACATTTGTTTTATCAGGATAACAAGGTATTAAATCAGAAATATCTTCTTTGAAAAAATCTTTATCTTCAACTTTTTCAAAACCTTCTCTTTTTCTTAAAAACCAATACTCATCCCCTTGTTTATTTTCAATTGAAATATCATAATAATTATCATTATTTATATATTCAAGATAAACTTTATGGGGCTTATGCAGATTTTTGCTTATTTCATAACCTGCCCCAAAAACTATCATAGAAAAAACAGAAAGGCCCAATATCTTTGAAGAATTTCTTTTTACTAAGTTTATTGTGTTTTTTATATTATTTTCTGTTCCATATATAGCATTAGATAAAAAATTAGATATTCTTTTATAGTTCCTGAAATTTTCATCATAAAGTATAATCTCCTCAAATTTTGAAATAAACATTTCTGCTAATTTTTCCCCCAGAAATTTTTCCAATATATTCATGCAAATGAAGAATAAGCAATAATATAAAAATTTATCTATATAATTAAACTATCATCTTCCCGTTCTCTTCTAAGATCTTGCCGTCTATTAAGACCTTACCGTTTTCCCTCAAGTCCTTAATCATGTCCCAGTGTACAGCACTTTTGTTTCTGCCGCCGCCCAGTTTATAAGCCATTCCCAATGCTAAGTGTATGGTTCCGCCTATTTTTTCATCAAAGAGAATATGTTTTGTGAATTTGTCTATTTTGTAATTAGTCCCTATTCCAAATTCCCCGAGATAATGAGAGCCTTTATCTGTTTCTATCATGGCTTTCAGGAAATTCTCATTCTTTTTCGCCTCTGCTTTTATAACCCTGCCGTTTTTGAATTTCAGCCTTACATCCTCAACCTCTCTGCCGTTATAGATTGCGGGAAAATCATATCTTATATATCCTTCAACAGTATTCTCAACAGGAGCTATAAACACCTCGCCGTCAGGCATATTAAATTCACCACTGCAGTTTATTGCTTTTCTTCCTTTTATGCTGAATTTAATATCTGTATCTTTCCCCACAATATTAACATTTTTACCTTCATCCAGAATCTTTTTTATTTTTTCATTTTTTTTGCCCATTATTTCCCAGTCCTGTATAACACAATTATAAACAAAATCCTCAAATTCAGGCAGGGACATCTCTGAATCCTGGGCAAGGGCATTTGTAGGATAATTAAAAACAACCCATTTTGTTTTATCCACCCTGTGCTGGTTTATTTTTTCAGTTATTTTCATCCTAATGGCTATTTTCTCAGCATCAATATTTGTTAAATCTTTAGTGTTTGATGAGCCTCTTATGAAAATAAATGCATCTGTGTTTTTTGTTTCATAATAACTCATCTTTGGGAATCTTTTCAGTTGTTCTCTTGATGCGTTTTTATAATATATATAATTTTGTGATGGCAGATTTATCTTGATGATGGGATATGCGCCGTTCTTAAGGCATAATCTATAACATTCCAGAGCCAGCTCTTTGCCTTCTAGTTCTGTCTGGATCTGAACATAATCATTTTTTTGTATTTTTGTAGAATAATTCACAAGGATTTCAGCTGTTTTATTTATTCTCAGGTCCATTTTAAACTCTCTATTTTTAAATATAGATTTATTTTTATATCTTTTTAAAAAATATTTATAAATAACCCTTTGTAAAATATAACTAAATATGAAAAAACAATTTTTAATATCAATATCAATATTTATATTTTTCCTTTTTGCATTTTCTGTTAATGCAACTTGGCTATCTGATTATTCAGGTTGGTCTTATAAACAGGCAATTTCAACTGAGAATAACGCAGCAAACCAAACAGACTATCAGGTTAGATTAGAATTAAATTCTTCAAATACAGGCTCTCATTTTGACTGGGCAGATAATGGGGATGATATAAGATTTACATATTATAATTTAACTTCTAATAGTGAGATAAATAGCTCATTCTGGATAGAATCATGGAATTCAACAGCAGAGGTTGCAGTAATATGGGTTAATGTTTTATCTTTGGAGAATAATACTAATACAACAATTTATATGTATTATGGCAATAATAATGCAGATTCTGAGAGCAGTATTAATAATACATTCATAAGGATAATAGATAGCATAAGGGCAAGCTGGCATTTTGATGAAGGGGGGAACAGCACAACTGATTATTTTATTTCTAATGGTGGTTTGGAATGTACTACGCATGATATGCATCAACAAGCAGCCCAACATTATAATAATGTTACATATATTGCTTACATCGGACCAGAAGCTGATACTTATATAATGGCATACAACCATTCAAATAGGGAATGGTCTGATTCTGTCAAAGTTGATGACCATCGCCCGGAAAATATTGCTGATGATCACGGGGGCCCTTCTTTGTTAGTAGATAAAGATGGTTATATTCATGTTGTAAGCACAGCACATGCTTATTGGTTATATCATAAAAAATCAACAAATCCTGAAGATATCAGTTCATGGGAAACTATCTCCCCATTGGAGGATATTCATACATATCCCCAGTTATTTGAGAACTCAAGCGGAGCTATTTATTTTTTCTATAGGGGTAATGGAGATGGTGGTGGACATACTGAAGACTGGAATTATCGTACTTCCTCTGATGGAGGTGAAAACTGGAGCAATGCTACATCTGTTTTGCATGGAAATACTGTGGGAGCGGAATCAGAGGATATTAATTATGGTTGGTATACTAATTTTATAAAAGGAAACAATGATACAATTCATATGAGTGCTGTTGTGGTTAATGAAAACCTAACTAGCGACTATAATAGAGTAAATATATACTATATGTATATGGATTTAAATGGAACCTGGAGAGATGCTAATGGCACTCAGATACCCATGCCTTTAAACAAAACATATGCTGACCAGTCAAATATTATTAATGTTTATAATTCAAGCACAAACTGCACTAATAATGCAAGAGTGGATGTAGATGAAAATAATAATCCTTATATTATCTTTCTAACTGGACCATGTAACGATGGGGGAGGCAATTACTCTCATAAATTTGCCAGATGGAACGGGACTTCATGGGAGGTTGGAGATATAGGTGCTTATGCTGTGAATATATTTGATTCCAATGCCCTAAATGTAGTTTCTTCTGGTGAAATAGAAGCCTATCTAACTACAGGAACCCCCAAAGGTTTGCCTGCTGAAGAATACTTGAGTGAATTAGGAGGATTCGGATTAGTAGGGGGGAGTATTGAAAAATGGGTTAGTGGTGATGGTGGAATATGGTCGAGAGAAAAAGTTATTATTGCTGACGCGGATGTTAATGGAGAACAAGTAGTAAGAAATTATAATGATGATGCTAAAATTGTTTTTTCCCGCTATGGAGCAATGGATTGGTATAATGACAGGGTTTATTTATATGGGGATTCTGGTTTTATAAGCAATAATATTCCGGTTATTATAGATTCTTCTGGTTGGGGCTATGATGGAATATTGTGTGATAATATTAGCTGTCATCAGCAAGGACCACTATGGACAACAGCTAATTGTAAATATGGTCAGTGTTTGAGTTTTAACGGGAATACAAGCCATATTTATCTTGATAATGAAATTTTGTATTGGGATTCTGAAACCGGAGGGATTTACAACCTGAGCGATGGTGATAATTACAGCATAACGGGTTGGTTTTACCCCGAGGATGATAATGGGGATTCAGGATACAATGAGCAAACATTAATAGACTTAAGTGGAAATGGAGGCTGGAATGTAAGTATCAAATGGACTGAGGGAAATGCGACTAGTCCTCATATTCTAAGGTTCATTCCCTGCAATGATAATCAGGGTTGTATTTCTGTGAATTCATCAGATAATTCTACCCCTCCTGACAATTGGTATCATTTTGTAGCAACTCAGGGAGATGGAACAGCCAGATTATATATTAATGGGGAGGAAGTAAATGAGTCTCCCGTCAACCATGATGGGCCTGGTCCAGTATCCATTCCTTACAACTGCCTAACATCAGGCGAATGTTATTTACAGTCAAGGATAGGTAAAGATTATGTTACAGAAGCTAATAATCCGGCAAATTGGAGCAGACTGTGGTTTAAAGGATTAATGGATGAAATTCAGGTTTACAGTAAAGTTCTAAGCGAGGAAGAAATAACTGATTTGTATAACAATCATGGATACACAACAACCAATTACATAAAAAAAGTTCTTGTGAAAAAATATATTTTACCAGAACCAATTGTATATTTTGGAAATGAAGAAACCCCTACTGAAGAAAAGGAAGAAGAGGAAGAAGAGGACTCAGGAGGCAGTAGCTCAAGTTGGATAATGCATAATCTGGGGGACTTAGTTATGAACAGAACTTTTTTTCTGGATGTTAATGATTATAAAGAATTCAGAGTTAATGGAACAAAATACAGGATTATAGTTTTAAATATAAATAATAATTCAACTGGTTTTAAAATAGACTCTTTATCAAAGACTATAAATTTAAATGTTAATGAAACAAAAAATATTGATTTAAATAATAATGTAAAATATGATATTTTTATAAAATTAGAGCAGATGCTTTATGGACTGGCACAAATTAAAATCGGGCCTTACACAGAAAAAGAATTGGAAGATAAACTGGTTGAGGAAGAAATAAATGTGACTGAAGAAATAATTGAAGAAGAAAATATAACAAAACCCAAAGAAGAAAAAGAGTTAAAACAAAATAAAGAAGGAAATAATATAGCAAGATTAATTATCTGGGGAGTTTTAATAATCATAATTATTTCAGGCATAATTAGATTGCAGACATTTATTAAAAGAATAAATAAATTTAAATAATTATATTTCTATTAATATTTATACTATTTATATTATAATATTATCATGACTTTTAAACAATAAATAAAAAAATAAAAAATAAGTTTTTCCTATAACAGAGGATTCTGTCCTCCGAATTTTGCCTTGAATTCATTATCACTGTATTCAAGACTGAATATATCATTGTTGCATTTGGTTGTTCTCATCTTCACTATTGAGATTTCCCTTATTATCTGCCTTCTGAATTTGGCAAGGTTAAGGAAAAGTATGCCGTCTGATAAAAAATCCTCAACATAGTATTCAGAGTATTTCTCATTTTCACCATGCATTTCAGATATAAGATAAGAGGTTAACTCAGCATCCCTTAAAAATTCAAACACGTGGAATAATTCAATTCTCGGATTCTCAAATTTAGACAGTACATAAAAAGCAGATAAAGAGTCCAGAACAAAAAAATCCAGGTCTGCAGAAAGTTTTATTTTCTTTATCAGGTTTTTTATCACATTCAGCCACCCTTTATTGGCTGCCCCTTCTTCTATATTTTTTCCTTTTATTTCCTTTCTTATGGTCCCTATATCCGCAAGAACTAATGTTCCCTTGTTGTTTTCTTTTATCTTTTTTATGTCCTGATTTATTTTTGATAAGTCTTCTATAATCACTATATTGATTTTGTCAAGATCATACTCCATGTTTACGGCATGATTTAATAATGAGATATATGATTGCTCCAGGGAAACATATAATCCTACCTTGTTATTATGCAGAGCTTCATTATAAAGTATGTTAAATGCAACACTTGATTTCATGCTTCCTGCAGGCCCGGATACAAGAACAACATGCCCTTTCGGGATTCCTCCTTCCATATTATCATCCAGACCTTTTATATATGTTTTTATCCTTTGTATATCTTTTTTGTCTGAAACTAATTCTGACATTTTTTCACCTCATTTTTTTGTTTTATCAATATTATTTTCCTTTTTTCCGATTTTGCTCACTATGCCTTCTTCTGTATTTATTATGAAATCTTTTTCATCCAGACTTGCACTTCCTACAATAATTCCTTCTGTCTTAAACTGCCATAATTTTTTAACATGCACACTTCCGGGCTCAGAGGTAAGGACTTCACTGTAATTTCCTCCCTGCTGTATGACTCCCCCTAATCCAGGCATATAGTCCAGCACATATGAGCCTTCTGAATCAAGCACATATATATTATGGTCATAAGAGCCGGCTATAATCTCTTTTTTCCCGTCATTATTTATATCCATAATGATAGGGGTGGTTACAACCCAGAAGTCTGTTTCATAAGACCATATCTTTTCACCATAACAGCTTAAGGCGTAAATATTATTATCGCATGAGCCAAAAACAATTTCAAGCCTGTCGTCATTATTAATATCATCCAGAGCAACATTGTTTACAATAGCCCCCCCGGTTTTGAATCTCCATTTAAGGTTTCCTTCAGTATCCAGTGCATAAAGAAAGCCATCATGTGACCCCAATAACAATGAGACTCCTTTTTTCCCACTTAGTTTACCCACTATCCCCCTTGCAGTAATTTTATCATTGGTTTCAAAAGTCCATATAAGCCTGCCTTTAAAATTTATGGCTTTTATAAGGCCGTTGTTGCACCCGAATACAATCTTTTCTTCGAATATGCAGGGGGATGATTCAATAGGAGAGCCTGCATTATATATACCTATAACCTTGCCCTTGTTGTCAAATATGTAAAGGTTCTTGTCTCCTGAGCCGATTATTATTTCAGGTTTTCCGTCTTTGTTTATATCATAAATCAATGCTCCCCCCCTTACAGGCCCTTTGGTATTATATGACCAGAGCAGTTTCCCGTTATGGTTTAAGCAATAAATCTTGCCTGATTCTGAGCCAAAAATAATTTCTTTTATTTTGTCCTTATTTATATCATCTATATTTGGGGAGGAATATATTGAGTCTTTGCTTTCAGGGTCAAGAAACATAAGTTCGACATCAGATTTTTCCTCACTGGCATCATAAATCCATTTAACATTGGAATTTTTATCCAGGGCATAAATCTTGCCGTTCTTTGTCCCGAAAAGAATCATCTTTTCACCGTTGCCCATATCAACAACAGCAGGAGAACTCAGGATTATGCTTTTGGAATCAAATTTCCATTTTTCCCCAAAGAAACCCTTTTTTTTACCCTCTCTTTTTTTAAAACCGAAAGTTATTTTTCGCATATGTTGTTTATTTATCTTGTATATTTTTAAAGTTTTCTTTTTTGCATATGATGTTTCCAAAACAATAAATTTAAAAATATCTTTGTTCATGATAATAAATAATGCCTACTATTAAGGATTTAATGAGAAAAGAAGGGGTTGAAGACAGCTTTAAGGAAAAGATAATAAGACAGGGGCATAATCAGGATATAGTTGATGAGGCCCTGAGAAAATTAAAGCAGCCGAATCCGAGCAAGTATTTTTCTGTAAAGGAGATATTCAACAGGATAGGTTTTGGTTTTTCCAATCATCAGTTTTTGAATATTTTGTTTTATAATATGGGCGCTTCTGTTTTTCTTGTAGGGTTGATAAATGGTTTAAGGGCTATTTTGTCTATGTTTTTTTCATCTTTTATGAGAGAATACAATAAGAGAAAAACATTCAGCAAGAAATTCATAAGTTCAGCAGGCATTATCTATGGGTTCAGTTTTTTGTTTATAGCATATGCCTTTGCAATAAAGTCAAGGTTATTTTTTGCCCTGGCTTTGTTAATAGGCTCGATAGGAGTTGTTGCCCATGGTGATGCTTATATGGAATTTGTCAGGAATTCCCTGAAAAAAGAGAAGATGGCGCATTTTTTAAGGAATATTTCACATTATGGTGTTTTTATTACAGGTTTAATGATTTTGGTGGGTGCATTTATCCTTGATTCAATACCTTTATTCGGCAAACTGGTCAGTTTTAATCTTTTCGGACAGGTGTTTACATTAAGGTTGTACGGCCATGTAGTCATTTTTGAGATAACCTCGATTTGTTTTATTTTATCAGGATACATATTGTCTTTTGTCCAGGAAACAAGAAGGAATGTTGAATATTATTTATCTAATTTTTTAAAGGAATTTTACAAAAGAATGCAGGATTATTCCTCTGTAATAATTGAAAATAACATGGTAAAATGGATGTTTTTCACGACATTGATATTTTCTTTTGTCCAGATTTTGGGAAATAGTTATTATGGAATTTATATTTATGAGACTTTTAAATATACTGCTTTCGGAGGATTTATGAATGTGGCTGTAATCTATTTTATAGCTATATTTGTTTCTTTTTTAGGCCCTATGTTTGCGAGCAGCCTTAAAATAGGGCAGGCTCCTCTGATGGTTTTCGGCTCTTTGCTTATAGCAATTTTACCTTTAACTTTTGCTTTTAACCCTAATATACTTGCCATAGGCATAGCGATGATGTTTTCAGTTATAGGCTCTTCAATCATGGGTGTTTCACAGGGTTTGTTGGCTAATGAATTGCTTACCCAGGAAAAAAGAAACAAATATTTCTCATGTAATGGGTTTATCATGACTTTCCCAATGTTAATCTTAATCCCTGCGGGTGCTTATGCTGCCCAGTTTCTGGGTTTGGAAAGGTTTTTTATGCTGATTGCAGGAATATTAATTTTCATAGTTACCCCATTATACTTTGTTCTGGTTGTCAAATCCCAGAGATTATTAAAATGGAACTAGAAAAACCAATAAACACAGCTTTGAAAACTTGTTTGGATTTTAGGAATAATGAAAACTGTGTAATTATTACAGATTCAGGGAAAAAAGAAATAGGGAAAAAATTTTATGAGCAGGCTTTAAAGATCAGTGAAAAAACAGAGATGATTGAAATACCAATAATGGAAAGAAATGGACAGGAGCCTTCTTTAAATTTAAACAAAAAATATGATGTGGCATTGTTTTTAACAACAAAAAGCCTGACACACACAGATTTCAGAAAATCCTTGACTGAAAAAGGAACAAGGATAGCCAGTATGCCAGGTATTACAGAAGATATTATAAAAAGAGCTGTTGATGTTGATTATGAAAAGATTGACAGGCTAAACAAGAAAATCAAAGAAATTCTTGAAAAGACTTCTGTTGTTGAAATCAAAACAAAAAAAGGCACTGATTTGAAATTAAGAATAAAAGAGGGAAGAAAAATAGGGATGGACACTGGCTTATTAATAAAAAAAGGGGATTGCGGCAATCTTCCTTCAGGTGAGGTTTTTCTGGCTCCTGAAGAAGGCACAACTAATGGGATTTTAATTGTGGATAAATCAATTGCCGGTGTCGGAAAATTAGAAGAGCCTTTAAAGATTACAATAAAAAATGGTTTTTTAGAGCAGGTTGAAGGAAAAGATTCCTTAAAATTTCTTTCTAATTTCAGGGGTCTGGACAATAATGCTTTTCTTGTTGCTGAATTGGGCATAGGGACAAACTACAAAGCAAAAATTACAGGCATTGTTCTGGAAGATGAAAAGGTTAAAGGCACCGCTCATATTGCATTTGGAAATAATTCGGGGTTTGGGGGAACTAATAATGTTCCCATACATCTGGATGGTGTTTTTTCTGACCCAGTTATTAAATGTGATGGAATTGTTCTGGATTTAATGTAAAATACTCTAAAAATCCAAAAAATTTATATATAATTATTGATTATGTAATACAGAATATGTCAAAAGCTAACTATGTGGGGAATTATACAGGGTATGAGTCTCTTAGTTACATAGTTGGGCTTAAGACTACAATCTCAGCAAGATGCTTTAGGATGCATTGCTGGTAGTCCCAAAAAACAAACCAGGGATGAGCAATGCATTCACAGACTGTTTCTAAATCTGTAATCGTTGCTTAATCTGGAAAAAAGGTGTTTGAAATGAACCTTAATGAAAACCAGGTATGTACAATATGTGAAAAGCCAATAACCAACCCATTATGTATACATTGCTTAGAGAAGGAAGTAAAAGAGTGGGTTAGTGACTTTAATCCTGAACTGATGGATAAAGTAGAGGAAATAACAGAATTAATGCCTGAAAATATAAGCGAGGTAAGATGTATAAAGTGTAAAAGAGCCATGAGTATCTGCGCACATTGTTACATAAAGGAGATTTTGCGTGAAATACAGCTTAATAATCCTGAATTTGTTGGGGATTTCATAAGGACCTTTGATTTTGACCTTGTTCTTAGTCTGGTTAAATTACAGGAAAGAATAAGAGAGTTGATTACAAAAAAAGATAAACTGATTGTTTAAGGATTTTATTATAGATGATTTTTCTGTCTAATAATAGAGGCAATAATTTTCTTAAATAGAATTTTTAATGATTAAATATAATAAAATTCAAAATACAAAAAACTATATAAATAGGTTTCTAATTATAATAAAAAATGATAGAAATACCCATCAATATCCAAAATTATTTTATTAAAAATTATACTCAATGGCTTTTTGTTATTATAGTTTGTATAGTTGGATTTTTTTTAATAAAAATAATTAATAGATATGTAGCCAGGTATTTTGATAAAGTTGATTTTGATAGAACATTGGAAATATTTATACAAAAGATTATTAAGATATTCCTTTGGGTACTCTTACTCATAATAATATTGAGCAATCTGGGTTTTAATGTGACAGGTTTTATTGCTGGTTTAAGTATTGCAGGATTTATTATTGGATTTGCCACCAAAGATATTTTATCTAACCTCGCTGCAGGCATATTTCTTTTAATAAACAGACCATTTAGAGTTGGAGAATCTGTTGAGATTGTAAATATAAAAGGCATAGTTAAAGAAATAAGTATATCTGCATGTATAATTATTACAGATGATAAAAAATATGTAACAATTCCCAATTCAAAGATTTGGGGGGGCCCAATTAAAAACTTATCAAGGATTAAGAAAAAGTGAATGGTTTTAATAGGATTTAGGAAATACTTTTTTCAGAATCAATTTCTCTTTTATTTTTTATTCTAAATTTTAATATAGATATTTAATCATAATATTTATAAAGAAATAAATTTCTTTTGTTTTATATAATAATATAATAATACTCATAGGAGGTAATAATTATGGCAGGAACAGTTCCAAAAGAAATAAAATCATTGAAAGTGGGGGATACTATTGTTTTAGAGAATGAAGCATGTGTAGTCCAGAAAATCCAGGTATCAAGGCCCGGAAAACACGGCCATGCAAAAGTCAGGGTGGAAGCAAAAGGCATGATTGACGGAAAAAAGAGGCAGGTTGTTTATCCCGGACATGAGCATATAGATACACCAATAATAGAGAAAAAAACAGCCCAGGTATTATCTATTTCAGGAAAAGAGGCTCAGGTAATGGATAATGAGACATATGAAACTTTTGATTTAATCATACCTGATGAGCTGAAAGATGATATAGGAGAAGGAAAAGAAGTTAAGTATTGGGTAATCCTTGATAAAAAAGTTCTAAGGGAGGTCAGATAATGGCAAAATCACCAGAAGCCCACAACAGGTTGTTTGAGAATATGTTTGTATGTAAAAAATGCAAGACAAAGATAAGGGCAAATATCCAGAGTATAAAAGAAGGCAAGGTAAAGTGCAGGAATTGTAATTCCAAAAAATTCAGACCTTTGAAAAGGAAATAAAAATGAATATTGATATTATAACACTGATTATTTTTGTTTTTCTTCTTTCTCTATTTTTATATCTTCATAAAAAGAATATTGTTATCCAGAAAGTTCTTGGGAATTTTATCTATATAATTATGTACCGTACTAAGTTAGGCCTGAATTTAATGGATAAGATAGGAAAAAAGTACAGGGAATGGGTTAAGGTTTTCGGTTATGCTGCTGCAGGAATTGGGTTTATAGGTATGGTATATATCTGCCTTGTTATCATAAGTGTGTTTTTAAGGTTTTTATTCAAGCCGACAGTTTCACCAGGAGTAACTTTAATTCTGCCCGGGATGAATATCCCCGGGATAGGTTATCTTTCTTTCTGGTACTGGATAATTGCAATCATTGTTTTGTCTGTTGTTCATGAATTCAGCCATGGGATGGTGGCAAAGGCATATGACATAAAATTAAAATCAAGCGGGTTTGCTATCTTTGGGATATTAGCTCCTATACTTCCTGCTGCTTTTGTAGAGCCAGATGAGAAAAAACTTGCAAAGAAAAAAGATATTGTACAGTATTCTGTGCTCGGGGCAGGTCCTATGATGAATATTGTACTTGCTTTTTTGATACTGATGACATTGCCTTATGTTATTCAGGGGGAAAATGCACCCGCACCTTTTGAAGACAGGTTTTCTGAATCCATAGGCTTTTCAGTTGAGCCCATAAATGAGAGCTTTCCTGCTTATGAGGCAGGTTTAACTAATAGAACTCTGATAACAAGATACAATAACAAGGCTATAACATCATCTGATAATTTGCTATATGAGCTTTATTACTGCAAGAAGCCGAATGACACTGTGATTTTAGGAAATGAAAACCAGACATTTACAATAATTGCAGGTGAGCATCCTGAAAATGAAGGGGGGGCTTATCTCGGCATACATAATATCCAGAATGAAAGGAGACTGATTGAAGGAAAAGAATCTCAGGGAAGAATATTTTATTGGTTCAAGGATTTATTCAGGTGGCTTTTCTTTTTGAACTTTGCAGTGGGCTTGATTAATCTGCTTCCAATATTTGCAACAGACGGCGCAAGGATGCTCAAGATATTCATGGATAATATATTGAAAAAGAAAAAATCTGATAAGTTGTGGTTTATTATAAATATTTCATTTACATTAATATTGATAATTTCACTTTTAGCAACAATATTTTTTGGTTGATTTGTTCAGATTTAGATGATATCTATTTGGGGGTTTTAAATGATTTTGGGAATAACAGGCTATTTTGCTTCAGGCAAGGATACAGTTGCTGATTATTTAGAGAAAAAGGGATTTATACATTATTCTTTAAGCGATATTCTCAGAGAGTTGCTTAAAAAAGAGAATAAACAAATAACAAGGGAAAATCTGCAGAAACGGGGCAATAAATTAAGAAAAAAAGAAGGCTCAAATGCTTTAGCTAAAAGAATTCTGAAAAAAATAAAGCTGGATAAGAATTATATAATAAGCTCTGTAAGGACATTGGGTGAAATTAAAGTTTTAAGAAAAAACAAGGATTTTAAATTAATATTTGTGGATTCTCCTTTAGAAACAAGGTTTGAAAGGATATTGAAAAGAAACAGGGAGAAAGACCCAAGAACTATAAAAGAACTAAAGGAAATGGAAAATTTTGAAAGAAGCGATAAGAGTTATGGAATGCATTTAGGCAAATGTAAAAAAGAGGCAGACATAATAATAACAAATGATTCTTCATTAAATATTCTCCATAAAAAAATAAATAAAATGCTGAATGACCTGGAAAAGAAACAGCAAAAAAATGAAAATAAAACTTTAAGGAGAGATAACGCAAGGAAAAGGCCTTCTAAAGATAAATATTACCTGAATATAGCAAAACAGGTTTCAGAAAGAAGCACCTGCCTGTCTGTGAAGATGGGCTCTGTTATAGTAAAGGATGACCAGATTATAGCCACCGGCTATGTTGGTGCGCCAAGAGGAGCATTAGATTGTAATGAAAGGGGTTTTTGCTTAAGAAGAAAATTAAAAATTCCTTCAGGCCATAGGTATGAGCTTTGCAGGAGCGTCCATGCAGAGATGAATGCTATAATAAATGCTGCCAGAGCAGGAGTAAATATTCTGGGTGGAACAATGTATCTTTATGGTGAGAAACTATATATGGGAAAAGGTGAGAGAATTGATGTTTTCCCCTGTTTCATATGCAAGAAAATGGTCATAAATGCAGGGATAAAAAGGTTTGTAACCAGCAGCAAAGACGGCTCTTTTAAAGTCTTTAGTGTAGAACAGTGGGTTAAAGACTGGCAGCACAAGGACATGCTTGATGACATGGATGTTTATGATGCTGGGGAATATAAATAAGATGTATTGGGTTCTTTTGCTTTTTTGTTAAATTCTTGTTAGTTTCTCTAGACAGGGATTGATTTTTAGTGCAACGATGCCGAAGGCAAAAATTCAAATTCATTGTGTCTATATTTTTAGGGGATTGTCACCGCCTTTTTTATTTCTTTTTTTCTAAAAAGATATTAGAATTAGATTTTTATCCCCATTTTAGCATTTCATTATAAAATGCTTCGGCTTGTTTTTTATCAAACTCATCAGGATCACCAATACATCTTGTTTCTACAAAATTTTTATCTTCATCATAAATATTCCATATAACATACTTGTATGTTTTTCCTATATTTCCTTCTTTAGAAATAATTGTTTTTTCTACATATGCATTGACACTCCCAATACCAAACATACTTGTGTATCCTCCACAATAGTATTTATTCAGATTTTCTCCTTCTTTTGTTCCTTTTCTACAAGTAGCACTTCCTTTAACTTTCCATCCATTATAGGTTTGACCTTTGATATTTAATTCACCCCAGGAAGTTTCTTTTATCGGAACATCAATTTGTGGGCAAGTGTTAATTTGTTTAGTTATTCCTTTAAGATTAATAGAAGACAAATTAAGATTAGCATCAATAGGATTAAATTTTTGAAATTCGGCTTCTTCGTATGATTTTACAATAGAATCCACAACTTTCTCTTGATTTTGGAAAGCAATAAAAAGTAAAAACACAATAACGATTGCTATTATTGCTTTTGTTCCATGATTTAATCCACGAAAAGCATATTTCAGATTTATAATTAAATGCCAAGCCTTCCATAGAATAAAGAAAAGTAAAACAAGTTGTAGTAATGAGCCTATTTTTATGAATATTAAAACAATTTGATTTAATTTATCAACATTAGAATAAACAATCAAGAATACTAAAATTAAACAGATTATCTTAAATAAATCATGAAAAAACACATTTTTATTTAAAATGCTTCTTGGATGTTCTTTTTTTGTAAACCAGAATGTAAATTGATTCCATTTCTTTTTACAAAAATGTTTTGTTTGATTTATGACTTTATTATCTTTCATCTTTAATATTGATTGTTAATATTTGTTTATATTATTTGCGGAAATATCTTTGTGATTATCAATATTATTAATGCAAACCATCCAATCATGACCCAAGTATCTCTATCATCTAAATTTGTTATAGTATTATAGATGACTAAAACAAAACTATAATAAAAATAGGCATAAAAAATTCCGTTTATTATTAGATAAAATAAATTGTATCCACTTTTGAGACCATAATTTAGGGTTGGCATTAGTACGTTAAACCATTGGTTTACTCCTCCAATAAAGAGATAACTTAATGAAATAGTTTGATAATAAACATAATTTAAAACAAGTCCAATTATAAAGATCAATCCAAATTGGCTCAAGTGAGGTTTTACATCATCTTGAATCCTAAAATAAACATATTTCTTTAGAAACTTTTTGAAGTTCAAATGTCCTATTGAAGAATAATGGTGTGAGTGATGTTTCTTTCTTCTGGGAATATACATTTCATATTCTTTATTATAAGGTTTTGCCATTATAAATATAAATATAAATAGAGATATAAAAATCTTTGTAAATAAAATATTAAAACTGAAATTTTTGACTATTTGTTCCAAAGGGACTAAGGAGGCAATCCACTTCTAATAATTCTACACGACGATTGTATTTAACATCAATTATAATAATAATCGATTCTTCAATCCCCAAAAACCAGCAATTTCTCCTTATTCTTAAACCCACTCTTAATCCTTACTTTTTTATTTAATTTTTTAGAAAAGAATTTTATTATCTCAATATTTGCTTTGTTATCCTGGGCAGGACATTTTATATTGACTTTCAGAGCATTCCTGTTTTTGTCATAGCAGATAATCTCATTTTTATTTGTATTGGCATTTACCCTGATTTTTAATTTATTATTTTTAATGTATTTGTTTAACTCTTCAGAATCCATTTTAGCTGTAATCTCTCCAGG
>CAZQLC010000005.1:14386-25334 GCA_964594025.1 uncultured Methanosarcinales archaeon | reverse complement strand
TTTTCATTTGGGATAACAA
This sequence comes from uncultured Methanosarcinales archaeon, assembly GCA_964594025.1. GTDB lineage: Archaea > Nanobdellota > Nanobdellia > Woesearchaeales > UBA9642 > JAFGLI01. Next base: position 25,315 of record CAZQLC010000005.1, on the reverse strand, counting down.
TCAATGTGTCTACATTTTTCTGAAGGTTTTCCAGTCCATAAACAGCATTTTCATATCTTCTCTGGCCTTCCATTTTAAAAGGCATAGTTACTACACCAACAACCAGAGCGCCTGTTCTTTTTGCCACTTCGGCTACAACAGGGATTCCTCCTGTTCCTGTTCCTCCTCCTAAACCACAGGTTAAGAATACCATATCACTGCCTTCCACAGCATGTTTGATTTCATGCTCATTTTCCCTTGCTGATTCTTCACCAATCTTAGGTATCGAGCCTGCACCCAATCCTTTTGTCAATTCCTTGCCAATAAGAATTTTTTTGTCAGCGTTAGTGTAAAGAAGGTCCTGTGCGTCGGTATTTATGGCTATTGTTTCTGCACCTATAATACCCACATCATTTATCCTGTTGATTGTATTGTTACCTCCGCCCCCAATACCAACAACCTTTATCTTTGCTTTTTGTTTTGATAAAAGATTTTCAAGTTCTTCATCTAATTTATTTTCAGCATGATACATTTCTTTTGTTGTCATACTTTTGTTTTCTTTTGAGAAGTTATTTTCCATAAAGGCACCTCATATTTCCTACCTGTTTTAATAGTCATAACTTATTTATAAATATTTTTATTGTTAATAAACTTATATATTTTTAAAATAGAAAGAAAAATCTGTTTTCCTGCTATTCAAAATCAATTTTTTTGATATTACATAATTCTTCTATTTTTTTGGTTATCTTATCTCTTAAAACAGGAATTATGTTTTTTGCCACTTTTGGATTTTCAAATTTTAATATTATTTTTTTATTCTCTTTGTCTGTTTTCACTTCTTTGACAGGAATTCCCCACATCTGCATCAGGCTTTCTATCTGTTTGTGGGTGTCTTTGATTTTTTTGTTGATATTAACTTCATAAATTATCTCTTTGTTTGCAAGGGGATGATTAAAGTCCACAATAACCCTTCCTCCCGAACTGCTTCTTATTATTCCTATTTGATTATCAATATTAACTTCCATTCCCGGAAGGGGGTTTATATTCTGTTCTCTGAATTTTTTCCTTGAGATAAGTTTAAGCAATTCAGCCCTTTTTTTGCCAAAGGCTTCTTCAGGTTTTAGGTCTGTTTTAAAATTATCTCCCGTATTTTTCCCTTCCAAAGCTTTGTCTAAGCCAATTACAACCTGATTTTCTCCTACGCAGGTTATTAATGGTTTATATTTCATATTTTTATTATATATTCTTTCTTTTTTAGCTGTTTCTTCTTTTGTTGTATCAAAAGCTTTATTTGTTTCTTTTATTCTGCCCGTATAGTCTATTTCAATAAAGTCCCCTTTTTTTATGACTTCTTCTTCATTTTTTTTCTTGGTCATTTTTTGTTATGAAAAAATTTTAATTTATAAATTTATTCTTTATTTCACGGAAAACAACAAAAACAGAAAATTCATAAATTTTATAAATATTCAAGTTCTAGATATACTATGGATTTATTTGAAGCGATTGTTGCAAGGAGAAGCATAAGGAAATATATAGATAAGCCTGTCGAGTTTAATAAAATAACAAAGATAATCGAGGCAGGAAGATATGCTCCTTCTTCAGGCAATTTAGAGGACAGGAGATTCATTCTTGTTACTGATAAAAGCTTAATAGAAAAAATAAGCCACAACTGCGGCGAGCAATATTGGATAGCCACAGCCCCGGCTGTTGTTATTGCCTGTGCACTGACAGATGTTAATGAAAAGAATTACGGCTTAAGGGGTAAAAGGTTATATACAGTCCAGAATTCTGCAGTGGCTATTGAGAACATGATGCTTGCAGCCACTTCTTTGGGATTGGGATCCTGCTGGATTGGTGCTTTTAATGAGGAAAAAATAAAAGAGATTTTTAAAATACCTGATAATGTGAGGCCCCAGGCGGTTTTAACTTTTGGTTATTCTGATTACATACCTAAAAAAAGAAGACTTAAACCTATTGAAAACTATTTTTATTCTGATAAATACGGCTCAACCTCAAGTTCTCCACATTTATATTTAAAGGATTTCAGTGTTGAATGGAATAAGAATATACAGGAGTCCCGGGATTTTTTTGTCCGCTTTTTTAAAAGAGTAAAAAAAGCATGGGAAACGGTTTTTTTAGATGGTAAAAATAATAAGGAAAAGAAGAAAAGAAAATAAACAGACATTATTATTCTATTAATAATAAAACTTATATATAATCCTTTTTTATGCTATTAAATGAATTTTGATAATTTTCTTTTTCCCCATGATAAAATAAGGGAAGAGCAGGACAAACTGATTTTTGCCATAAACAGGACAGTAAATAATTCTTCAAATCTTATAGTCCATGCTCCCACTGGTCTGGGTAAAACAGCTGCTGCATTGGGGCCTGCTGTAAAAAAAGCCATTGATGAAAATTATAAGGTCTTCTTTCTGACTTCCAGGCATACACAGCACAAGATTGCCATAGAGACTTTGAAAAAGATGTCAGAAAAATATAACCTCAGCCTGAAAGCAAGCAGTATCATAGGAAAAAAATGGCTATGCCTTCAGTCAAATGTAAAGAATTTATACACAAAAGAGTTTAGTGAATTCTGCAGGGCTTTAAAAGAAGACAACAAATGTGTTTATTATGAAAATTTCAGGAGAAAAAATAAATTAACCCCCGAAGCAAAGATAGTAATGGAGAACCTTCCTGATATTACAGATACAAAAGAAATCCTTGAGATAAGCAGGGGGTATAATGTCTGCCCTTATGAGATATCAATGGAGTTGATAAAGAATTCCCGGGTTATTATAAGTGATTATTATTATATTTTTAATCCTGTGATAATGGATATGCTCTTTAAACGGGCTGATATTGAGCTTGAAAAGTCAATAATCATTGTTGATGAAGCCCATAATCTGCCCGAGAGGGTAAAGAATCTAATGACTCAGAGATTAACAACTTATATAGTAAGAAATGCAGTTAAGGAAGCAGAGAAATATAAATATAATGAAATAAAAAAGAAACTTGAAAAACTTAATGAAATAATGGAAAATTACAGTGTAAAAATAAGGAACAGGACTCTGGATGGAGAAGAGCAGAAGAAAATAGTTTTTGATGAGCAGTATATAAAAAAAGAGGAATTTAATGATGAAATAAGAAAGATAGGGGATTATACAGACTTATTTAATGACCTTCAGGCTGCAGGAGATGAGATAAGGGAGAAACAAAGACAGTCTTATATAGGATCAGTGGGTGATTTTCTGAAATTCTGGCTGGGGGAGGATTTTGGTTTTACAAGAATTATCTCATTGAAGGAATCTTCTAAAGGTTCTTATATTGTTCTTAGCTACCGTTGTCTGGACCCTGGTTTAATTACTAAAGATATTTTTCAGAGAGCCCATTCTGCAATATTGATGTCAGGGACTTTAACGCCTCCTGAAATGTATAAGGAGCTTTTAGGCATAGAAAAAAGTGAAGAGCTTGTTCTTGAAAGCCCCTTCCCTGAAAAAAACCGGCTTAACCTTATTATCCCTAAGACAACTACAAGATATAAAAAAAGGAATCCCGAGCAGTTCAGGGAAATTGCTCTTGTCCTTAAGGATGTAATAGAGGAAATACCTGGCAATTGTGCTGTTTTCTTCCCGAGTTATAAATTAAGGGACAATGTTCTTATGGATTTCAGGGATAAGACAGAAAAAAGTGTTTTTGTTGAGAAATCCCTTATGAACAAGGATGAGAAACAGGAATTTCTGGATAATTTCAAAAGTTACAGTAAAACAGGGGCAGTCCTGATGGGAGTAATTTCAGGCTCTTTTGGTGAGGGTATTGACCTTCCAGGGGATTATCTTAAGGCTGTAATAATAGTTGGATTACCCTTAAAAAGGCCTGACCTGGAAGCAAAGGCCCTGATTGATTATTATGATAACAAATTTGGCAGGGGGTGGGATTATGGTTATTTATATCCTGCATTTACCAGGGCAATACAGGCTGCAGGGAGATGCATAAGGAGTGAAAAAGACAAAGGTATTATTATTTTTCTTGATGAGAGGTACGGCTGGGAGAAATACATGAACTGTTTTCCTCCTGTTTGGAATATGAAAGTCAGTATGCTGTATAAAAAGAGGATTAATGAATTCTTTAAAGAAAATAAAACTATTACTGATTTTTAGATTTTTATCCTAAGTCTATTATAGAATATACAAAAATTAGTTATTATAAATACTATATCAGTATACCTTTTTGTATAAAAATCGAAATATTTATATACTAGTATTACTTTATATATCTAAAATATTATAAAAAATTAATCATAATAATTAAAAATTAACCAACGGAGTCCCTTGTAAAATGGTAATACTATTTGACCAGTTTAATCTGCCGGAAGATGTATTCAAGATAATCTTTGCAACAAAACAACAAGAAATAGTTGCTAAGTTGTTGATAAATCAGATGAAGCAGCATGATGGTGAATTAACCAAAACAGAGATGAGTGTTTTTGCCACAGCTCTGCACGATGGAAATCTTTTGCCTGTTGAAGAAACAAGATTTGGCAAAAAGAAAGAGGTAATATCTTACAACAAAAGGCAATTTTATGACAGGATTTTAACTCCCATGAAAACAATGGGTATGATTGATTATGATTTATATTCAAAAAGATATACCATAAGCAACAAGCTGAATAAAAACCTTATGAGAATAGGCTTGATGTGGCTGCAGGAGATAAAAAAGTCCGCATTTGATATTAAATTCAAAAATAAAGATAAAAAATAAGAGATTGAAAATGTATGAATCCAATCATCCTGAACAAAAAGACGGAACAATGTTGGTGGATGGAACAGTGATATTAAGAGAAGAATGTTCTGTTTTAGAAGAGATACTAGGAAAGCAGTCTTATATTTTTCCTGCTCCAGAAAATAGGGATAATCATGATTATCTAAATAATATTGGTTATAAAGAGAAGGTTGTTTACCTTTAACAAGTTATGGTGATATAAAAAAACAAAAATTATATTTATAATAAGAAGGCCCCTGACCTTCTACTATTTTTCTACCCCTCCCCAACACACCCCACAGGGGCCTTTGATTTTTTTATTTCTGGTTTTCCATAATATTTTTAAACTTCTTTATTACTATATTTTTAATGATGCTGTCTGATAAAGAACTAAAGAAAAAGTTTGGTGATGAGTTCACTGAAAATTATGAGAAATACTTTCCTGTTTCAGAACTTAAAGGGTTGGGTTTTTCAAGAGGGAAATGTACTAACTGTGGAAAACATTTCTGGTCTTCAGGCAAAAGAAGGAAACTATGCGGCGAGCCTGAGTGTATTGGTGGTTATAAATTCATAGGCAAAGAGCATAATCCAATGAGTTTTACAGATGTATGGAAAAAATTCAGGAACCTGCTTTCGTCTATGGGTTATACTCCCATAAAAAGATACCCTGTTGTTTCAAGATGGAATCCCACAAGCGAGTTTACAATAGCAAGCATATCTGATTTTCAGCCTTATGTTGTAAACGGCACTGTAAAGGCACCCGCTAATCCTTTAATAGTCCCTCAGCTGTGTTTGAGGTTTAATGATATAGATAATGTCGGCATTACAGGAAGGCATTTTACAGGGTTTACAATGATAGGGCAGCATGCTTTTTTACCGCCTGATAAGTTTGACCAGGGAAAGATGTTCCTCGATTATTTCAGATGGTTTGATGAAGGTATGAAAATAAATAAAAAAGACCTGATTATACATGAGGATATATGGGCAGGAGGGGGTAATTTTGGCCCATGCCTTGAGTTTTTTTCAAAAGGTTTGGAACTGGGAAATCAAGTCTATATGTTTTTTGAGCAGGACCATAAAGGAAACAAGAAAGAGCTTGATATCAAAGTGTTGGATATGGGTATGGGACAGGAAAGGTGCGCCTGGTATTCACAGGGAACATTAACTAATTATGAGGCTGTTTTTCCTTCAGTTTTTGAATATATAAAAAAAATCACAGGAATCAACTTTAAAAATTCCTTACTGAAGAAATTCGTTTCTTATGCAGGGATTCTTGATTTTGAAAAATCAGATACTGCTGAAAAAAGCTGGGATAATATATCAAGAAAAATAGGGATAAAAAAGGAGAAACTTAAGGAAGAGATAATGAAATATTGTGCTGTTTATTCCGTAGGGGAGCATACAAGGACCCTGCTTTATGCCCTGAATGACGGGGCACTGCCCAGCAACACAGGGGGCAATTATAATCTCAGGGTTATATATAGGAGAGTCATGGATTTTATACATAAATACTGCTGGGATATTGACCCAATGGATATCATAAGGCTGCATGCTGATTATTTAAAAAAGCAGTATCCTGAGATGACTGAGAATCTTAATGATATAAAAAATATTATAGAAGTTGAAAAAAAGAAATATCTTGAGAATAAAAAAAGAAGCAGGAAAATAATTGAGAATACCCTGAAACATAATAAAATTATAGGAAAAAACAAGCTTATAGAATTATATGACAGCCAGGGCATAAATCCTGAGGACCTGAAAAAAGAGGCTGAGGAAAATAATTATGGTGTGAAAGTGGAGATACCACCTAATTTTTATGCTTTAATAAGTGAAAAACAGGAAAAACAGAGAGAAAAAGAAGACAAAAAAATAAAAGCAAAAATAGGCTTAAAAGATATACCTGAAACAAATCCTTTGTATTATGAAAGTTATGATATACTTGAATTTAGGGGTATTGTTTTAAAGGTTATTGATAATAAAGTTATTTTGAATGAAACTGCTTTTTATCCCACTTCCGGAGGCCAAATACATGACAAGGGTTTTTTAGCCAATTACAAAGTTGTTGATGTTTTTAAGCAGGGCAATGTTATTGTTCATGTTCTGGATAAAAAGCCTGATTTTAAAAAAGGCCAGAAGGTTAAGGGCAGAATAGACAGAGAAAGGAGAATACAGCTTGCACAGCACCATACAGCAACCCATATAGTAAATGGTGCTGCAAAAAAACATCTGGGGAATCATATATGGCAGGCAGGGGCTTCAAAAACAATGGAAAAATCAAGGCTGGACATTACACATTATGAAAACCTTTCTGATAATGACATAAATGAAATAGAAAAAATAGCAAATGACATTGTTAAGAAAAATGTTCCTGTTTACAAGACAACAATGAAAAGGGCTCTTGCTGAGTCAAAATATGGTTTTGGGATTTACCAGGGGGGCGCGGTTCCCGGAAAGGAACTGAGGATTGTTGAAATTCCTGATTTTGATGTTGAAGCATGCGGGGGGACACATTTAAACACTACCGGAGAGGTTATTTCAATAAAAATAATAAAGACATCAAAGATTCAGGACGGGGTTGTCAGGATAGAGTTTCTGGCAGGCCAGGCTGCAGAGGATTATTTTAATCAGGAAACAAATCAGATAAATGAGCTTGTGGTTTTATTGAAATGCGATAAAAAACAAATACCTGCAAGATGTGAGGAATTGTTTAATAAATGGAAGCTTGCCCGGAAAAACAAACTTGACAGGTTTGAGCTAAAATCAAAGGATAAATATAAAGGGGACATTATGAATAAATCAGCCCTGATTCTCAAAACACAGCCCGAGTATGTTGTTAAAACAGTTAAAAGGTTTATAGAGGATATAAAAAAGGAAATACATTAAAAATATTAACAATATTCTTTTTTAAAACAAACCAGAAATTTTATAAACAACCCATACGGATTCTATTAAGATAAGATGGTTGTTCATAGTGTCGGGAAGGATAATTTAGAGAGAATTTGTGAAGTATGCAGGAAAAAACTTGATATAAACAAGGCTAAAATCCAGCACCATGATAATAAAATATATGCTTCTTTAAGATGCAATAAATGCAAACATGAGAACTTGTGGGATATAAATAATATTGTTTGCGGGAAAGGGACATGTGCAAAAGAATGTCTTGATATGGATCATTCTTCGGACAGGGAACATAATGTTAATATAACAAAGAATTTCTCTCATGAAATGAATAAAGACAGTTCTTTGTGCCATAGATAAAATATATAATGATTTATATAATTTTTAACATCTTACCTTATTATGTGTTTTTCTTGTAAGAAATAGCTTAAGGCGACACTATCCACGCAGGGCTTGCATTAAATTTAATAATATCTAAAAATATCAATGCTAAAAGATGAAAAAGAAAATAATATTTTTTGATGGTGATGGGACTCTTTGGTATCCAAAGAAAACAAAATATACAAAGCATCCAGTTTGGCTCTATAAAGATAAAAGGTTCAAAAATCATACAAGTCATCTTATGATGATTCCATCAGTGCTATCAACTATTAAAGAATTGAAAAGAATGGGAATTATTACAATAGTTCTTTCGACCCATCCACAACCTCTGAAAGAAGCGGATGCAATCATCAATCATAAAATTAAACATTTTGAACTAGTTGATTTATTTGATGAAGTGCATGCGACAAGGGAACATTCGGGGTCGAAAGGGGAGTTTATGATAGAAATTCTAAAGAAAAGAAAAATTCCTAAATCAAAAGCGCTGATGGTGGGTGATAGTTATAAGTGGGATTTTGAACCTGCAAAAAATAATGGAATTGATGCTTTGCTAATTGAATCAGAATACGAAACAATGAAAAAGCAAGTAACTAAAACCATCAAAAAATTAAGTGATATTTTTACATACCTTTCTTAGTAAGTCAGAGTAATATTACACATAACTAATATTATACATCTCTTGTAAAAACAACAGGCTTTTTCTCAATTATAACAGAATGCTCCCATTGGCTTACCAAACCATTATCTACTTCAGGTAAAGGGGGATAATCCTGTATTAATTTTCTGTTCATCAATTCTTTCAATGCTATCAATGTTTTACCTTTTCCGAATTTTTTCATTAACCCCCTTTCACTGAAAGGCATTCCATTATATTTTTTTATTTCCCTTAAAATTTCTTTTGTTATCCTGCTCCTAACAGGTTTTTCCTCAATTAAACTAAAAATAGAGGCATTTGAGCTTTCATATATCTTGCCTTTCCCATTTGTTGCAAAAGGCTCTATTGCTATGACCTGTCCTTCTTTTAATTGTTCATTAGTGCCGCTGTCAAAATTAGGGATAGAGGGGTCAGAGTGAACTTTATATCTTTCCAGCCCATGGCCGCTTAGGTTTATTACAGGACTGAAGCCGTGTTTTGTTATTGTATCTTGGATTGTTTTTCCTATTTCATTTATTTTTATCCCTGGTTTTATTATTTTCAAAGCATTGTCCAGAGCTTCTTCTGAAGCTTTACTCAGCTTTATTAATTCCTCTTTTGGGTTTTTTCCTACAATAACAGTAATAGCTGTGTCTGCAATATAACCGTCTATATGAACACCAATATCAACTTTGACTATATCATTTTTTTCAAAAACAGTTTTATCCTCAAATAATGCAGCATAGTGGGCGGCTATGTTATTTATAGAAATCTGTGCAGGAAATGCCAGGCCGCCTCCCATCTTTTGTATATTTTCCTCAATAAAGTCAGTAACATCAGCTAGTTTCGTACCTTCTTTTATCTTTTCTTTTACATTATCAAGGGTTTTTTTTGCTATCCTGCCTGCTTTTAGGTATTTTTCTTTGATATCTTTATCCATTTTTTATATATAAATTCAGAAATAGTATATAAAAATTTGTTTTTGGATTATAAATTTTCACTAAATATGGGCCTGGCCAGATTTGCACTGGCGACCTTCGGTGAGTGAGACCGACATCATAGCTACTAGACCACAGGCCCTTAAAAGGTTAAAATAATGTAATTGCTTTTATATTTTATTGTTATATAATTGATTATGGTTATTTATTATAACTACTACATAATAATAACAAAATGGAAATATTTATAAATGATAAAGCTTTCTCTGTTGATATTATATAATATTATGTTTTTGGGGAAAATGAGATTAAAAATTATTCAGAATATAATTATAATTGCAATATTCTTTGTATTAGGTATGCTTATTAACCAGGTATATGCAGATGCGACTCCGGAACAAATGCCAAACCAGGATAATTATACTTTGATGGAAAGAATCTCTCCAAGGCCGGTTGAAAGGATTTCACCTTCAGATACAATAAAGCCTGAGCAGATTCTGGTTTATAAAGACAGGGTGGTTATTGATATACAGGATGCTTTCTGGGCTAAATTCACAGACACAAACTCAATGGACCCAGTTATTGATATAGAGGCAAATGCTGTGGAAATAAAGCCAAATTTTCCTGAAGATGTTAAAGTCGGGGATATTGTAGCTTATGGCTCAGAATATGAGGAAGGTGTTTTTATACACAGGGTTATTGAAAAAGGAGAAGACAGCAAAGGGCATTATTTCATAGTTAAAGGCGATAATGTGGAAAGAAGCACTGAAAAGATAAGGTTTGAGGATATTGTGGGCAAGGTTGTTGCAATTATATATTAAATTATAATCATAAAATTTATTAATTATTTTGTTAAATTTTACATAAAAGCAAAATAAAAATATACTTACCAAAAATGGAATACGACATTAAAGAAGAAAAATATAAAATTGAAATAAAAGGCAATCCTGATGAGATAAGGAAATTTATCATAGCCTTAGATCTTGTTGTTCTGGGAAATAGTGAGAAACGTTCATCCGACTTAGAGAAATGTTTAAATGATTTAAATAATATCTCAGACCTTAAACAATTTTATTTTAATGATCGAGAAATGATTTGTTTTAATAATAATCTAATAAAATATATGGTTCCTTCTGATAAAATAAGTGTTGGTTTTTATTATTTCCCTAAGTTGAGAAAACATTTCGAAGATACCATTAAATTAATAAAGAAACTAAAAAAGCAAAAAATTTATGATAAACTTCGTTTATATATTCCGGATTAAAATTTTTCAACGAAAAATTTAAATAATTAAAATCTGGGATTTTAGGATTAAAATTTTTTCAACGAAAAATTTAAATA
>CAZQLC010000005.1:0-14286 GCA_964594025.1 uncultured Methanosarcinales archaeon | reverse complement strand
GGATTAAAATTTTTTCAACGAAAAATTTAAATAGTTCTAATAACAGAATAAAACCAATATGGTTGAAATACATATAGACACAAAAAAAGATTCCAGAGAAGAGATAAAAAAGATAATTGAATATCTGAAATCAATTGTGGGTGACAGTTCCTCTTATGGGGACAGTTCCGGCTCCAGTGAAGATTATAATACAGAAGAAGGCATATTTAATATTTTCGGGGACAGCTCTTCAGAAGACAAAGATGACGTTGATAAGGATGAAGAAGAGTCTGAAGAATATGATGAGCCAGTTGGTTTAGTAAGATATTAATAAAATTTATAATAAGACATTAAAATGAAAAAATACGAGTTCTTGGAGCATACTGCAGATATTAAGTTTAGGGCTTATGGAAAAACTTTAGAAGACGTGTTTTCAAATGCTGCTCTGGCTTTTGGCTCCATTCTGATAAAGCCTGAAAAGGTTGAAAATAATGAAAAAAAGATGATAAAAGCAGAAGGCAAGGACAAAAAAGCCCTTTTGTATAATTTTCTTGAAGAACTATTGTTTTTATTTGATACAGAAGGTTTCTTGTTAAATAATATAAAAAACCTGAAAATTGAAATCCAAGATAAGATATTTTTTTTAAGAGCAACCGTGAAAGGGGATTTTACAAAAAACAGGGAATATAATCTGGAAACAGAGCCCAAGGCAATAACCTATAATGAGATGGAAATTGATGAATCTAAAGAAAATTGCATGGTTCAGGTTGTTGTTGATATATAATCCAATAAATTTAAAAATATAATAATAATCGTGGATTATAATATATAAAAAGTGATATTATGGATATAAAACTTAAAAAAATAAATGATTTTGTATGGGAGATTCCCAAATCAGGCAGTATGAAGGTTCCTGCTGTAGTCTATGCTTCTGAAAAATTACTAAATCTGATAAAAAAAGACCAGACACTGCAGCAGATAAGTAATGTTGCCTGTCTGAAAGGCATTCAGAAGAATGCATATGCAATGCCTGATGCACACCAGGGATACGGCTTTTGTATTGGTGGTGTTGCTGCTTTTGACATGGATGACGGAATAATAAGCCCTGGCGGGGTTGGTTTTGATATAAACTGCGGGGTTAAGCTATTAACAACTTCTTTTAGTTTAAATGATATAAAGCCCAAAATAGAGCCTTTAATAAATGAGATTTTCAACAATGTTCCTGTGGGCGTGGGCAAGAAAAGTGATATTCATTTATCCAGAACTGAGTTTGATGACATGGTTGAGAATGGGTTAAAATGGTGCCTGAGAAAGAATTACTGCACAAAAGAGGATTTGAAAAGAACTGAAGAAGAAGGCTGTATTAAATATGCAGATTCATCAAAAATATCAGAAAGGGCTTACAGCAGAGGAAAGAGCCAGTTATGCACACTGGGTGCCGGAAACCATTTTATAGAAATACAAAAGGTTGAAGAGATTTATGATGTCGATACAGCAAAAAAATTCGGGATTGAAAAAGAGGGCCAGATTACATTTACAATACACTGCGGAAGCAGGGGTTTTGGGCATCAAATCGCAAGTGATTATATTAAAAAAATGGAATCAGAATATGGCTTTGCTGGTTTGCCTGACAGGCAGCTGATTAATGCTCCTGTTAAAAGTATATTGGGGCAGGATTATCTAAAGGCTATGTCTGCTGCTGCAAATTTTGGTTTTGTTAACAGGCAGATAATAGCACATAGAGTCAGGAAGGCTTTTGAGAATGTTTTTGGAATTGAGAATCCTGAAGAAAAAATAAGAATGTTATATGGAATATGCCATAATATAGCTAAAATTGAGGAGCATAATGTAGATGGCAAAATTAAGAAATTGTGTGTTCACAGAAAAGGTGCTACCAGGTCTTTTGGAAAAGGGAGAAAAGAGGTTCCTGAAGTTTACAGGGCTATTGGACAGCCTGTTTTAATCCCCGGAACAATGGGGACTTCAAGTTATATTTTAGTTGGAACCAAGAAAGCAGAAGAAATGTCTTTTGGCAGCAGTGCACACGGCGCAGGAAGGATAATGTCAAGAAATGAGGCCAAGAGAAAGTTCAGGGCAGAAGATATAAAGAAACTATTAAAAAAACAGAAGGACCTGAAGGGAGCATCCTTTAACGGGATAGCAGAAGAATCTCCGGGTGCTTATAAAGATATAGATGAAGTTATTAAAATAACCAAAGAGGTTGGCTTGGCTAAGCCTGTAGCAAAAGTTATCCCCGTTGCTGTTATAAAAGGTTAGATGCAGAAACCTATTTGCAGATTATTTATTTATCTTTTATTAATTATATATCAATTATCTTACCTTTCTTTCCGACATTTATTACTTTCGTTTTCCCTATCTTTTCCTCTAATCCTTCTGCCTCATGCACATGGCTGCATAACAGCAAGTCAGGCTTGAATTTTTCAACAGCTTCCCTTACTGCCCTACTTCCCGGAAAGATGTCTGTGAATTTCTCCATTTTTGTTTCAGAGGGATGGACATGGCTTACCATTATTTTTTTGTTGAGATACTTGATTTTGTTAAAACCCTTTTCAAATAATTCAAGAACCTCTTTATTGGTTATCTGGTGTATCCCTATATTTACCCCGCTACAGCCAAAGATACCAACATCTTTATATTTTACAGAATAGCCGTGTATGTTTTTTATGCCGTAAAAATCAGCAAGGAAATCTGCTGTTGCCAGAGATTCATGGTTCCCAGGTACAAAAACAACCTTTTTATTCCTTTTTACAAAAGGTCCGATAAGATTATCTGTTGATTTGTCAAAAGATGTCAGGTCACCTGTTAATATAACAAGGTCAACATTTTCCTTTTCAGCTTTTTCAGCCAGTTTTTCAGCCAGCCTGCTGTCTCCGTGTATATCTCCCGCAGATAATATTTTCATTTTGATTTTATTTTTTATTATTATCTTTTTTTAATCTCTATATTTTCTTTTTCAAGATTAATTATATCTGAAGGTCTTCCTTTTTTAGGCCCCTCATAGAAAGCATATTCACATATATTCCTTAATTCTTTATGCAGATCCTCAATCTCAACCATGAAATCTTCTCCTGAAGGATTGGCTGAGGTTGTTATTACAGGGACATTCATTTTTTCAACAGCTTCTGAGAACCAGTGGTCAGGCATTCTTATTCCTAATGTGTCCATACCAGGGTTTACATTTTCAGCAACGGTATTTTTATTTTTCAGTTTAAGAATCAGCGTATATGGTCCAGGCAACTTATCCAGCCATTCTTCTGTTTTTTTATTCATAACACAGTTTCTGATTATCCATTCTTTTGAAGGCGCAATAACAGAAAAAGGGTCATTTGCTCTTTTTTTTGCAGTTCTTATTTTTTCAACAAACTCTTTATTAGTTGCATCACACCCTATACCATATATGGTATCTGTGGGGTGTATAAATATGCAGTTTTTCATTTCCTCAATAAGTCCCTTGTATCTTTTGTCAAATTCTGTTTTTGATATTATTAACATTTTAGTCAGAGAAATTGGTCTTTATTTAAAAATATTATTATTAGAACTATTATAATATTATTTATTAGGCTTATGTAAAAAACAGGTGGCCTTTAGAAGCAGGGAAAGAGGCGAGGGCCACCTTAACAAAGGAAAAAAGCACAGAGGTTTAATCATGTTTGGTTATATATTGGTTTATTGTATCTGTTTAGTCTATTTTATTGCATTCCGGGGCACATATCATCAACAAGCTCAAAAATAAATTCATTCATGTTATTTTTTTTCTCATATTTTTCTAACAAGGCAATAATCCTTATCTTTTCTTTTCCCATCATCATATTCCTCCGTTCATGCAGCAGTATTCTCTTTTCTGAATTGTGTCCATAGTTAGTTTTTTAATCTGTCCAAAAAATAATTTTGATATAAACTCAGTATCCTGATGGTTTTTCATTTTATATCAACCCCCTTTATGGTTTTGTAGTTATGTTTAAAATCTTTTATTATAATCTTATTTTTATGATTTATATACCCTGTGCGATGATGTCCAGTGAGAATATATTTGCTGTAACCAATAGAAAACAGTCTTTCAGGGCTCGATAGTTAAGAATTCTACATCTAAGAAAATGTCCTGTGCTCAGAAATCACTCAGTTTTTTATTAACAATAGTTGTATTCCCTCCTGAATGTGTTTTTTCCAGGGTTATGAATTTTCCCTCATCAAGTTTAGATATTTTTCTCTGGAATGTTTTATAAGAGTATTCTCCAGCATTTTTTTTGTATATTTTATATAAGTCGCCGATTTTCTTCCCGGAATTCTCTTTTATTATTTTTAATATAAACTTCAGCTCACTGTCAAGTTCTTCACTGTTCTTTATTGTAAATTCACTTAATTTTTTCACTGCTTTCTCTGCATGTTTTTTATTTATTTTTCTGGAGGCTTCGTCCTCTGCCTCTAATCCGGATTCTTTCATAAGGAACAACCCCGACCTTATATCTCTTAATCTGAAACATTTTTCTGCAACATATTCAAAAGCGTCTTTTTCCCATACATCATCATAAAATGCATATTCCTTTCTTTTTTCCAGTATATCTTTTGTTTCATTCTGGTTGTATGGCTTGAACTCAAGCTGCTCAGGCATCACCCTGCTCTTTATCCTTTCATCAAGGTCCAGTAACCATGACTTGTAATTTGTTATCATAACAATTGTTTTTTTGCTTACTTTCATCATAAGGCTGTATAAAAAATCCTGATCTTTTGTCTTGTCGACCTCATCAAATACAATAACTGCTGCTTTTTTGTTCAGTATCTGGCTTCCCACTTCAAAAAGCTGCTCTGTATTTTTGTTCTGGGTGAATGCATAGCCTATTTTATTGCATATATCCTCTATAATTTTAAAAGATGTATTTTTTTCCCAGCAGTTTATATAAACAAGGTTCAATTTATCTGAGAATTCATCATTTTCATCCAGCTCTTCCAGTAAATGCCGGACTGCTGCTGTTTTCCCTACACCAGGAGGTCCATGGATCAATATATTCCTTCCATTCATTCCTTTTAATATAGGCCTTATTGCTGAAGCTATCTGCTCCTGCTCTTTTTCCCTGTGGGGTATAACCTTGGGCAGGTATTCATAAGAAAGAGCTTCTTCTTGTTTGAATAAGCTTTCTTCATCTCTCAGTATATTATCAAATTTACCCATTATAAAATTTTGATAATACAAAATTGTTTATATATTTTTTGTTTGGATAAAAAATTTAATTAATATAATTTATTATAGTTTTTATATCTAATTAGTAGTAAATAGTAGTAAAATTTATAAATAAGATTATCATTCTTTGAATATGGTTTATTGGAAAGAAGGCAAAAGCTCAAGAAAAAAATTAGAGAGAATAATTAATAACAGAGGGTTGTTTATTTCTGACCTGGATGAGACCTTGAATAAGAGGCCTTCAATAATGGAATTTATGTTAAAAGGAATGGGATATGCTGTTTCAAAAGAGGATTATAATTTTGCTTTTAATTATTTTAAAAAGAATTTTGAGTTTTTTATAAGAACATTCATTATGGAATCCCCTGTTCTAAATAATAAAAAAGAGCAGATGAAAAACAGTTTAAGTTATGATTCTATAAATTTTGCAAATTCTCTGCCCGAGAAAATGAAAAAGATTTATTCCAGAAGTATTAGTTCTTTATATTCGGGTGTTGAAGAATTAATGGGGCTGATTTCAGAAAATTTTGAATCAATGGTCATTATCAGTGATGGTCTGAATGAGATAAAAAAGAATTATATCAGCAGATTAAAACCATATATAAAAAAAGGAACAAATTTTTGGTCTGAAGAAGTTCCTTATACTGTTTCAGACGATGGAAGAATTTCTACTAAAGTAAATAAAAAAAGGTATTTTGTGGAGCAGGTAATTTATTCTGATATTATTGGTAAACCTGAAGGTGTTATGGTTTTTGGGAATGGCGGCTCAGATTCCCAAATGGTTGAGCTGCTTCATGAGGTTATCGGAAAAGAAAATGTTTTTGTTGCCGGCATGAATCCCAAGGATAAATTGTTCAGGGAATATTGTGATAGTTATGTTACTCAAAGCTGGATCCCTTTCCTGAAGGAATATAAAAAAATAAAGCAAAAACATTAATTTTTTAAATCAAAGTTTCTTTTTAGAATCATATAATGAAATACTCTGATCTTGTGAAAATCTATGAAAAATTAGAGAGCACAACAAAAAGATTGGAGAAAATAAATTGTCTGAGTGATTTTCTGAGAAATCTGGATAAAAAAGATCTGGAGATGATTATTTTATTGGTGCAGGGTAAGATATTCCCTGACTGGAATGAGACCAAAATAGGAGTATCTTCAAAAATAGTAATAAAAGCCCTAAAGGTTGCAACAGGGAAAAAGGAAAAAGAGATAATAAATGAATGGAAAAGAACGGGCGACCTGGGAGAAACAGCTGCCAACCTTATAAATAAAAAGAGCCAGTTCACTTTAATCTCCAAGGATTTGACTGTGGATAAGGTTTTCAGTAATCTGAGAAAATTACCTACTTTGGATGGATTAGGTAGTGTGGATGCAAAGATAAAACTCATTGCTGAATTATTATCTAATTCCCGATTAGAAGAGGCTAAATATATTGTAAGGACAATTCTTGAGGAATTAAGAGTCGGCCTGGGAGAAGGGACTGTCAGGGATTCCATAGGTTGGGCTTTTTTTGATATTGCTGAGTATAAAAGAGAAGAAAACAAGGTGGAGATGAAAAAAGACCGGGAATATTACAACAATGTTTTGAATATTATCCAGGAGGCATATGATATGTCAAATGATTTTTCTGCTGTTGTAAAAAAGGCAAAAGAAGGCTTGAATGCCCTGGAAAATGTTGACCTTTCAGTCGGGACGCCGATAAAAGTGATGCTGGCCCAGAAAGTTGATGATGTTGAAGAAGGGTTTTCAAGGGTTGAAAAGCCATGCGCCCTGGAGTATAAATATGACGGCTTCAGGATGCAGATTCATAAAAATAAGGATGGAAAAATAAGGATATTTACCAGAAGGCTGGAGAATGTCACAAACCAGTTTCCCGAAGTGATAACATATATAAAAGAACATATAAAAGAGAAAAACTTTGTTATTGATTCTGAAGCTGTAGGTTATGATTCTAAAACAAAAAAATATCTTCCTTTTCAGAATATTTCAAAAAGGATTAAAAGAAAATATGATATAGAAAAAACAGCTAAGAAATATCCTGTTGAGCTTAATGTATTTGATGTTATATATTTAAATGATAGAAACCTGATAAAAAAACCTTTTGGGGAAAGGAGAAAGATACTCGAGAAAATCCTTAAAAATCCCGAGGTATATAAAATAAAACTTGCTGAGCAGAAAATTACAAGTTCAATAAAAGAATCCAAAGATTTCTATGAAACTGCCGTAGATAAAGGAATGGAAGGTATGATGATGAAGAATTTAAATTCCCCTTACAAGCCGGGGAAAAGGGTGGGGCATATGGTTAAATTAAAATCATCAAAAGAGCCTATGGACCTTGTTATTACAGGGGCAGAATGGGGCAGCGGGAAAAGGGGAAACTGGCTTTCCTCATTTTTGATTTCTGTCCTGGATAAGGAAAAAGATGAATATATGGAAATAGGAAAGGTTGGGACCGGCATAAAGGAATTGGAGGAGCAGGGTTTGACATTCAGCAAACTGACATCTTTGTTAAAGCCTTTGATTATTGAGGAAAAAGGCAAGGCTGTAAAAGTAAAGCCCAGGATTGTCATATCTGTGCTTTATGAAGAAATCCAGAAAAGCCCCTCATACAGCTCAGGTTTTGCACTGCGTTTTCCTAGAGTCATAAGCTTAAGGGAAGATAAGGACCCTTCTGAAGTCCATACATTAAAAGAAATAAACGAATTATATAATGAACAATAATTCTTTTTATTTTTCATAGTCTTTTTTTGTTTTCATTCTTTTTTATAATACATTTTCAAAAATGAAACAATGTTCTAAAAACGGAACATTTATATATTATTTGTCTTAAATATATATTATATGGGTAAGTTATCTTTGCTGGAGAGTTTATTTGACAAGAAATTAATCTCAGTTATCAGGTTATTTTTAAATAATCCTGAGGAGGAATTTTATCTTCGTGAAATCTCAAGAGAAAGCAATGTTCCTCTGGCAACTACTTTCCGTATATTAAAGAAACTTAAAAGTCTTGAAATAATTAGAGAGAAAACAATAAAAAAATTCAGGATTTACAGCTTAATAGATGACGAGAACACTGTTTATCTCAGGAATATTTTATCAGAAAAAGAGTCTGTTGTAGATTACTTTGTAAAACAGGCCTCAGGAATAAATGAAATCTCTTTTATATTGTTATATGGGAAGGAAGAGAAAGATAAAGCCAGCATATTGATCATTGGTGAAGGCGTGCATAATGAGAAAATAAAGGAAATTACCGACGAGATAAAAGAAAAACATGATTTCGTCCTTAATGTCCTGACTTTAACAAAAGAGCAGTTTAACCAGATGAGTTCTATTGGATTGTACTCGGGGGATAAGAAGATTTTGTTCAGAAAAAACATATAAAATCCAAACATTCTTTTTAAATTTATATTTTAGAAAACCAAAAAATTTAAATACTAGTTTAATAATTAATATAAATACTTAAAACTTTTTGGCGAAAGTTTTATATCTTAAAAAGAAATCATTTTTGGTAAAATAATATTTTTGGCGAAATAATTTAATTCTTCTAGAGATAAGTATGTCTAAACATACTTATAAATATTATTGTTTTCAGAAACATATATTACAATATATATGTTTTTTAGGATATGTTTTCTGACGACAAAAATATAAAAAATAAAATCGAAAAAATAGAAAAAGAAAAAAGAAAGGGCGAGGGATATAAAATGACAAAAACAATGGATTTTATTGTGGAAGAAGCTGTCGGCAATACAGAGATGAGCCAATTTGAAGGAATAGAAATTGGCCATGCAAATATAAAAGTAATTGGTGTAGGTGGGGCTGGAAATAATATGGTAAACTGGCTGTATAAGAAAGGGATTAAAGGAGCTACAATACTAGCATGCAACACAGACCAACAGCATCTTAATATGATTGAGTCTGACAGGAAGTTTTTGATAGGAAAGGATACCACAAAAGGATTAGGTTGTGGAGGTTTCCCGGAAAAAGGGGCTGAGGCTACTAATGAATCTATTCAGGAAGTGAAAAATGTCCTGAAGGATTCAGATATGGTTTTTGTATGTGCAGGAATGGGTGGAGGAACAGGAACAGGAGGTGCACCTGTTGTCGCAAAGACAGCCAAGGAAACAGGAGCAATTGTTATTGGTACAGTTACAATGCCTTTTAAGATAGAAAGGGCAAGAGTGGATAAGGCTGAATTCGGGTTGCAGCAGTTGAGACAGGTTTCAGATACTGTAATTGTTATAGACAACAACAGGTTGGTGCAGATTGCAGGAAACTTACCCGTACAGCAGGCATTTGCTGTTGCAAATGAGCTTGTTGCCACCATGATTAAAGGTATAGTTGAAACTATTGCAGTTCCTTCTTTAGTGAACCTGGATTATGCTGATGTTAAGGCAATCATGACTAACGGCGGAGTTGCTGCTATCGGAGTAGGTGCTTCTGATACTGATAACAGGGTTGAAGAGGCAGTAAAAGGCGCTTTAAGCAACCCATTGCTTGATATAAGTTATGAAGGAGCCACAGGTGCAATAATCCACATAGCAGGCGGAAATGATATGACTCTGGATGAAATCAGCAAAGTCGGAGAACTAGTAACAGACAGCATGGATGAAGATGCAAATGTTATATGGGGCGCAAGAGTAAGTGATGATATGAAAGGAAAAGTCACTGTTATGACAATAATTACCGGAGTTAAGTCCCCATGGATCTTAGGCAAACAGACTGCAGAGCAAAAAGAGGAAGCAAGACAGCAGATTTCCGAAGAACTGGGAATAGAAATAATGAGGTAATTTTTACCTTTTTATTTCCTTTTTATTTTTTTTATATTATTATAATCAAAAAATTAACAGAAATCATTAGATCATGCTTCGCAAGGGCTTTGTTCTAGCTCTCACTTTTAAATACCCCCAACAACAAAACAGTGAGAGCTTGTCTCCCCTTTTTGGGGAGATTTTTTTATTTATAGTTTTTAATATAATAATCAACTGAAATAAATATAAAAAATAAATATATTCGAGAATGCCAAAATGACTAATAATAATGATAAGAATGTTGCAATAGTCCACAGCACAATAGAGTGCATTGACGGAGTTTCATTTGAGATAAAGAAATGGGTAAATGTACTGAAGAAGATGGATTACAATGTCCATTATATTACTGGCAAGATAGGTGGCGGGGTTGAAGAGCCTTATCTTCTGGATGAAAGGCTTTCTTTCAAAGAGCCTTCTGTAAGGAGGTTAAAAAGGGAGGCATTTGTACACAAGCTGAATGAAGAGGGTAAAAAAAGGCTGAAAAAAGAGATAATTGGTATGGCCCAGCCAATAAAAAAAGAGATAAAGAAGTTTATCAAAGAAAATAATATATCTACCCTTATCGTTGAGAATATTCTTTCTTTGCCCCTAAATTTACAGTTTGCATGGGCAATTACAGATGTTATTGAAGAATTAAAATTAAACTGCCTAATAAGGCACCATGACCCTTTCTGGCACAGGAAATATTTCAGCAGAAGACAAAATAATATTCCTGATATTTTGGAACGGTGTTTTCCTCCTAAATTACCCAATGTAGTCCAGGTAGGCATAAATTCCACAATAACCCAAAGCCTAAAGAAAAGAGGTTTTGACAGCATTTATATGCCTAATGTGGTTGATTTTAAACATATTCAGGGGATTGATGATTATAATAAAGATTTCAGGGAAAATATAGGATTAAAAAAGGATCAGCTGTTTTTTCTGCAACCTACAAGATTAATGAAAAGAAAAGGAATAGAAAACTCGCTTAAGCTGATTTATTTCCTGAGAGAAAGAATTGGCAGGGATATTGTCCTCGGGATTACAGGGCCTCCAGTATATAAGAGGGCTTCTTATTTCAGGAAAATAAAACAGATGGCAAAGGATTTGAATATCACTCTTTTCCTTCTGGACAACAAGATAATGTACCAGAGGCATATGGTTGAAGGTGAAAAGATATATTCTATTGGGGATGCATATATTCATGCTGATATGGTTACTTTTCCCTCTCTGTTGGAAGGGTTTGGGAATCCTGTTGTTGAGGCATGTGCTTATAAAAAACCCCTGTTCGTCAATAAATATGATGTGTTGAAAAAGGATTTCCTTCCTCTGGGATTTGATTTTGTAACTATAGATGGGGATATTTCAAATGAAACGATAAAAGATGCTTTTGAAGTATTGTCTTTCGAAGACAAAAGAAAAAAGATGGTTGAAAAAAATTATAAGATAGCAAAGGCTAACTTCTCTTTTTCTCATTTAAATAATAACCTTAAAGAAATAATGGAGCTTGCTGTAAAAAATAATAAAAAAAATAAAAATTAAGAGATATCCACTAATTTAATATCAAAGTTTAATGTTTTCCCTGCCAGAGGATGGTTTAAATCTATGGTAATTTTATCTTCTTCAACTTTAGTTATTCTTGCAGGTATCTGCTGTCCATTAGGCAGCATCATTCCCAGAATCATGCCTTCTTTTGGCTCTTGCTCTTTTGGAAGTTTTTCTCTTGGAACCTCCTTTATTAAGTCAGGATTTGGACTGCCGTAGGCTTCTTCTGGTTTTAAGGTTATTTTCTTCTTTTCATCTTTCTCCATCCCTATAACAGCTTCTTCAAAACCTTTTATTACTTTTTTAGACCCTATTTCAAATTCCAGGGGTTTTCCGTGTTTTTCTGTTGAGTCAAATACTGTGCCGTCTTCCAGGCTTCCTTTGTATTCAATCTTTACAGTGTTTCCTTTTTTTGCTTTTTCAGCCATATTATCACCTTATTAAAACAAGCATCAGAACTCGTTTTCTATCTTGAAAAACTATTGTTTTTTAAGTGTTTTGGTTTTTCTATGTAAAAACTGCAGGAATAATATAAATTCTTTAAAGAATTATTTTATTTCACTGTATCCACATTTGCCGCAGGACCATCTGTCTTTATGGTTTGCCATGAATACCTTGCATTTAGGACATTTCTTATTCTTGGTTTTTATGCTGTTGCCCTCTATTTCATACACATTGCTCATCTTGTATACCTTTCCTTTTTTCTTTTGTTCTTCAGCCATTTTTAATCTTTCTTGTCTTTTATTTCTTCTTTATTTTCTGCTGTTTCTTCCTTTTTTTCTTTTTCAGGTTGTTTAGTTTCTTCAGGTTTTGATTCTTCTTTGCTTTCTTTTTCAGTTTCTGTTTGAGGTTGCTCTGTTTTCCCTTCAGTTTTTTCTTCTTTCACTTCTTCGGATTTTTTATCTTCAGAATTTTCTTTTGCCTCTTTTTTCTCTGAATTCCTTTTTTTCATATACTCTTCTTCCAGTTCTTCCAGCGCTTTTTTATTATCATAAACAAATCCATAGATATCTGCTGATTCTTTGCCGTAAAATGGCTTGATTTTTCTTATTATAATAAGTTCTTCTTTTTTACTCAGCTTTTTAGCTATTTCTTTTTTTATCTTAATCCTTGAGGGCATTGCCCCTTTAAAACTAACCTTGCCTTTGAATTCCTCTCTTTGCATTAAAGGCTTTTTATTATTCTCTTTAATATCTATGTTCATATTTTACCTCACTTTTATAGCATATTCTCCGCTTTTTTCTATCCCAATTTGTTTGGCTATCATTGATTTCTCTGAGTCAACTATATGTATTCTGCCTTTCCAGTTGGTTGTGAATGAGTTTTTCTTACATATAGGGCATAATTCCCCACTTACAAATATCTTGCATTTTTTGCATGCTTTTTTCTTTACCATTTTTTACACCTGTTATTATTCTGTTGCCAGCATCCTTACAATGTCTTTTGATGTTATTATACCCTCAATTTTTCCTTCTTTTATGATGATTGTTCTTCTGAAGACATTTTCAGTCATCAGCTTGCTTACTTCCAAAAAAGTTGTGTTAATGTCAATAGTCTTTGGGTTTCTGCTCATTATTTCTTTAACCTTAACTTCTTCAGGGTCTTTGTGGTGGGCAATAATCTTTTTGATCATGTCTCTTTCTGTAACAATTCCCATTATTTTTTCATTTTCCACTACGGGCAGACATCCTATATCGTTTTCTGCCATAATCTGGCTTGCTTTGCTTACTGTTTCTTCAGGCCCGATTGTTTTCACATCAGTTGACATCCATTCTTCTAATTTTATTATTTTAACCCCCTCCTTTATTTTTTTTCTTGCTTTTTGGTTTTAGGTTCTTTAATAATTTCTTTATTATCCTCAGCCCATTCTTCCGTGCCTAATCCATTTTGCCTCATAGTCAGCCCGATTTTTGGGTTGGTTATATCCTTATATGAAATAGTGATTATTTTTGCTTTGCATTTATCCCCCATTTTTAAAGTTCTCTTTTTCTCTTTCCCCTGCAATACATTGTCTTTTGTGAATGAAACATAATCATCCATTGTCTGGCTTATATGGATCATCCCGTCTATAGGACCTATGTTTATAAAAGCTCCAAAATCAGTTATGTCCTTTATTTTTCCCATAACAACTTCCTGCATTTCAGGTTTGAATGTTAATAATTTCAGGGTTGTTCTGTAAAATGACCCTCCATCTCCAGGGATTATAATTCCTTTTCCTACATCCTCAACATCACACACATCTATAACCAGTCCGAGTTCATTGGATATATGCCCTGAGAATTTGTTCTTGGCTTCTTTTATTACAGATTCATTTAAATTTTCACCGAAATGATTCGGCGGAATCCTTACATGGTCCTTTATCTTTATTTTGTAAAACATTTTATTTATCCATATTTATTTAATATTTAAATATTTTTTCTGTTTTAATGTTATTATTCTTATTTTTTTCTCTTTTAACCTTCTTTTTAATTCTTTATCCTGGGTTGCCACATAATCCTTTGCTTTCTCCACTATTAAATCATCAACAGAATACTTTGTTTTCTTATTGAGTTTATTACCGGAATCAGGATGGGTTTTTAAGTTTTTCTGTTCTATTAGTTTTAAAGCTACATTTACAGCTCTTTTATCTTTCTGGTTCCCTTCTCTTTTTATTTTTTCCAGTTCCTTTTCTATACCTTCAACAATATATAATTCATAGGGATAATTTATTATCCTGTCTATTTCTTTAAATATATCAACCCCGAACTGTTCAGGTATTAATAAAAAATTAGTGTC
>CAZQLC010000004.1:0-26399 GCA_964594025.1 uncultured Methanosarcinales archaeon | reverse complement strand
ATATGGAAAGGATTAGTAAACACACCATTACCAATTGGTTTTTGGAAAACTTTAGCTGAAAATACCTCTACTATACAAGAAAAGAGAATTGTTCCTTATATAGGAATATATACTATGGTGGGAGCTTATATGAAAAAATTTAAGAAAGAAAACTCTAAATTTAAGTTTGAAAATGTTTTTGATTTTATATCTCAAGTAGGAAGAAGAGGCATAGCCTATCTTGATTATTCATTGAAAGATAAAAAAGTACCTTACAAAGATTCTATAAACAAAGCTTTTTCAAAAACTAAAAATAGAAAAACTGAAGGAGCCAAACATAAACAAATGACGCTCTTTGGTTAACTTTATAAACCTTTTTTCTATCTAAAATTTTATGAAAAAAATCTATGAGAAATTATACTCTTATTACGGCCCTCAGAACTGGTGGCCAATTATACAAAAAAATCCGACAAAACAACAAAAAATATCTGAGATAATTATAGGCACAATATTAACCCAGAACACTTCATGGAAGAACGTGGAAAAGGCTTTAAATAATCTAAATAATAACCATCTTCTTTCTTTAAAAAATATAAAAAAAACAAACACAGAGAAACTCGCCTCTTTGATAAAAAGCTCGGGCTATTATAATCAAAAAGCCAAAATACTAAAAAGAATAGCGGAGTTTTATTCAGAAAACAACCTAAACAAAGAAGAATTAAGAAACAAATTATTAAACATAAAAGGAATAGGAAATGAAACAGCAGATTCTATCTTATTATATGCATTCAATATACCAATATTTGTTATAGATGCCTATACTAAAAGGATATTTTCAAGAATGGGATTTTGTGAAAAAGACATATCATACAATAAACTGCAGGAGCTTTTCATGAAAAACCTGGAAAAAGATACCATTTTATTTAAAGAGTATCATGCCCTGTTAGTAAAGCTTGCAAAAGATTTCTGCAATAAAAAACCATTGTGCAAAAACTGCGTTTTCAACAAGAACTGTAAAAAACTTTTTAAATAACACCATTCATTTCTATAAATAATATGCTTTGGTATATAATATTAGGGATAATAGTTTTATTTATAGGACTGATGATAGTCTCAAGGATATTCAGCCTGGCATGGAGAATAGTAAGAATAGTTTTATTATTGGGATTGGTTTTCTGCATTGTTTTCAGCATAATAATATTCAATGATATAAAGGATTTCAAGAACAATTTCGGCAATTCCTCAAATATAATATTATTAGAGGATAAGTCCCATAACCTGTATTCATTGATGGAAACTGATTTCTCAAAAGCAAATGAAGCTGAAGAGATGGAGGATATTGCTGATTTTTACAATAAGACAGAATTAAAAGAGGCAGAAAATTATTATAAAAAAGAGGATTTTGATGAATTATTAAAAGATAATTATAGGATAATTTGCCTGAATTTCAGGGTTCTTGAGGATTTTAATGAAACTGATTTTCCAATAGATGATATAAGCCTTAAAGGCAATGAAATCATAGAAATCATAAGGAGTGAAAAACCTTTGGATTCTTTTGCAGAGATTTATTCCCTGAAAACTTCCACTCCAAAAGATGAGGTTATGGCAGAACTGGAAAAAGAATTAACTCAACAGAAGATAAGGAATTATTTATTTGGGTCATTTGTGGATGAATTCTTCTCCCCAAAAAATTCAGTCGGGCTGATGAAACATATCACAAACGGCAATATAAAATTTTATCCTGAAACCCTGATGATGAAAACAGTAAAGTTTGCTCCGGGTTTTTTAACAGAAAGATTAGTTGATGAAAAAGAATAATTTTTTAAATTATTAAAATAACATAATAAAAAGAGGTGAAATATGGGTATAGGCAGTTTCTTTAAGAGAAAGTCTGGTAAAGATGATGATCTATTAAATATGAATAATCCTGTTGATACCGGACTGCCGCCAGGGCCAAATTTAGATCCGGGTTTGGATAACCAGCAGCAGGGTTACGGCCAGGATGAGTTTGTATCCAGATTTACAACACCCCCCACTCTTGAGCAGGAAGAAGGTAAAGGGAATGTCTATCCGCAGGGCTCGGGGTTTAATCCTATGAGCCAGCAGAATTTACAGCCGCCACAAAACTTACAGAAAGATATTGAGTTGGTGTCCTTAAAATTAGACAACGTAAGCTCGATTTTAAAAAATATGGAAAACCGTTTAGCCAGAATCGAGAAAATAGCAGAGGAATCCCGTAAAGAAGAGCCAAAGAAAAAGGGCTGGGAGTACTAAGATTTATAAACTATTTCTCTTATTTAATGTTCATGTCTAAAAAAACTGTAAAACTAAATAATAACAAAGGATTTTTTTATTTTATCTTTTTCTTAGCTATTATTTTAACAGACAGGCTGACAAAGATATGGGCCCTGAATTTAAAAACATCTGTTGATTTTAGAATCTTTTCATTTAATCTGGTAAGAAACACAGGGGCTGGTTTTGGCTTACTAAAGGATTTTAATTCCGGCTTGATTTATCTTTCTGTTATTATTCTTGGCCTTTTGGTTTATTTTCATGACAGGATTAATCTATATTCGTTAACATTTATAACAGCAGGCTTAATCAGCAATGTCACAGACAGGATTTCTTATGGCTATGTCATTGATTTTATTGATTTTAAGATATGGCCTGTTTTTAATATTGCAGACAGCTTCATAACAATCGGAGTTATATTATTAATAATAGAATATTTTAAGAAAAAATAATCAGAACTCATCAACATCTTCCAGGCCTTTTAATAATCCTTTTCTTTCTAAAGTACTAACCTGGTTCTGCCTGTATTTGTATATAATATCCCCTTTTTCATCGCCGCCATTCTCCCATGGCTCAATTAATACAACATCATTCTCTCTTATCCAAAGGCTTCTTTTCAGCCTTCCAGGTATTCTGCATATTCGTGTTTTCCCGTCCAGACATTTCACCCTTGACCTGCTTCCCCCCAGCCTCTGCTCTACAATGCCGAGAACCTCCTTATTCCGGGGTAACCTCAAGTGAAATATTTGTTCTTGATTATTATTTTTTCTCATTTGTGCGATTAATAGCAATTCTTTTATAAGTCTTATGGTTTTTTATTTTATTACTCAGGAATTTACCATTAAATTTTTAAATATTAGATATCTTTTCTGCAATATGGCAAAACCCCTCGAGTTAAGGAACTATGAGACGAATGCTTCTTTTTCCAGAAGAATTATGGCTTTTTCCATAGATATTATTGTTCTTTATTTTGTTGTAGTTATGCCTTTCAGACATTTATTTCTTAGGGCTTTCCCTTATGAAAAAGGGTTTGGATTATTAACACAGAATAACATCATAATCCCTGGCTATATTTATGCTTCGGTATTTATAATTTCATTCCTTTTTTTATCTTATTTTTCAATAACTGAATACTTTCTGAAACAAACAATAGGCAAGATGCTTATGAATATTTATGTCAAAGGCAATACAACATTTTTCAAATCATTAATAAGAAACATATTCCTTATACCTTTTTTCCCTTTTTATATACTGTGGATAACAGAACCGATATATTTATTAACCCACAAATACAGGTTTTTAGAGCATATTACAAAAACAAGGACTATTGAAAAACAAACCCAACTAACTGTTTAATTTAAAATTTATTCGCCGAAGGCGAACTTAATTTTGGATGATAACATTTTATTTCAAAAGGTTATATTGAAAAACAAACCCAACTAACTGTTTAAAAAATGACAAAAAACAATAACCAGAAAAACAAAACCCTGATTATAATCATCATACTTTTTGTATTATTTATAACAGCAATAATATTAGCAGGGATGATATCCCTGTTCGCATTAGGCAGCGATACTGAGGGTTTTGGAAATGTTGCTTTAATTCCCATAAAAGGAGTTATAACAACAGATTCAGTTTCAGGAATGTTTTCTTCAGAGGTCAGTGATTCTTCTGAAATTGTAAAGATGATTGAAAAAGCAGACCAAAATCCATCAATCAAAGCAATGATATTTGAAATAAACTCACCAGGAGGCTCTCCTGTGGCCACTGATGAGATAGCATCTGCAATAAAAAAGACCAATAAGACAACTGTTGCATGGATAAGAGCTTATGGTGCATCAGGAGCATACTGGATTGCAAGTTCCTGTGACCATATTGTCGCAAATAAAATGTCAATCACAGGCTCTGTGGGCGTTATTTCCTCATATCTTGAATTTGCTGAGTTTTTTGAGCAGTATAATGTGACTTACAGAAGACTGGTTTCAGGCTCTTATAAGGACCTCGGGGACCCTTTCAGGGAGCTTTCTGAGCCAGAGGAGGTTATATTACAGAATAAGATAGATAAGATTCATGGTTTTTTCATCGAAGAGGTTGTGAAAAACAGAAGACTCACTGAATCCCAGAAAGAGGAGATTTCATCAGGGATATTTTATCTGGGAATAGAGGCAAAGGAATTAAATTTAATTGATGAATTAGGTAACAAAGATAATGCTGTAACATATATAGAGGAAAAAGAGAATATAACTGTAAAATTAGTCTCATATAAAACCAAAAAGTCATTTCTGCAACTGCTTAATGAGCTGTCAAATGAGCAGGCTTTTTTTATGGGCAGGGGAATCAGTTTCATACCTTATATGAATTTCGGAAGACAATATTCTTTGGAATGATAATATAATTATACAAAAACAATATCCTTCTTGCTTGTTTTTATGCCGTATACAATTACATAGTTCCAGAATAACCCCTTATGTTTTTCTATGTTTATTGAAAAGCCTGCTTCCTGAAATTTTTTCTTAAGTTTATTTAGATCAGATAAATTCCCTGCATTGGGTATGATCTTGAAGAAATCAATATAATCCACAAAACATATCTTTCCGTTTTCAGGGAGTATCTTGTGGATTTCTTTAAGCACTTTCTCCAGGTCCTGCACATAACTGAGCATTTCTGATGAGAAAACCATATCTGCATAGTCTATCTTCGGGTGAATCCTGTTTACCTGGTGCGGGTCATAAATCAGCTCAACATGCTTATGCCCTTTTTTGTCAATTCTTTTTTTTAATATCCTTAAATTGTTCTTTATCATTTCAGTCGCATATATTTTACCATTAGGGCCTACTCTTTCAGCCAGCCCCATTGTTAAAGTTCCAACATTAGAGCCGTATTCAAGGATTATTTTTTCCCTGTATTCTCCAAGTAAATTAAACAGTTTAGTCCTTAGTCCTATAGGATATAGTATTTTTTCAAACCATAACTTAAGATAAGCAAGGTAATTATTTATTTTGATTATTGCATCAGGGTCATAATAAAATAATAATAAGAAATAAAGAGGGACGCCAAATAAGATAAAACTTGCACCTATCTTTAATATCTGCACTGCATTAGTTGAGTGTTGAATCCACATATACATTAAAAAGCCCAAAAAAGCTATTATTACAAAAGGCCCTGTTTTTCCAAATGGTGCTTTATAATACCTTTTTATATCAGGTTTTTTAAACCTCAAAACAACAAGTGCGATTAATACAACAGAGTACATAAAGATAAGGAAAGGCAATAACATTTCAAGCAAAACACTATAAGAAGCTGCTCCCACAACAACCAATATTGAGGTTATGACGATCTGGAATATAATGGCTTTATGTGGTGTAAAATATTTTGGATGTATGGATGCAAGCTGCTGGGGAAGCAATTTGTCTTCAGCCATTGAAAGTATAAGCCTTGGAGCAGAAACAATCCATCCTGCAACAGAGCCTATTATTGATAAATAAACAAGAATTGTGAATACATCCCCCCCTAATGAGCCGTAATGTGCTGTTCCCAGATAAACCAATGGTGCCTCAAAATTGCCAAAAATCTCCCAGCTGACAAACCCCAGTGAGCTGAAAACAAAAGTTAAAGAGATAATTGCAATGATTATCGTGCCGAAAATAAGAACCTTTGGCATTGTTTTTTCACCATCTTTTGTTTCTCCTGCCAGAAAAGTCGCTGTCTCCCATCCGAAAAAGGTTTCTGCAATAAAGAATATTGCGAAAAAGATCATGGGTATGGGTGTAACAAAAAAGGGCTGGTAATTGGTTATATTGAAATTGATTAAGTTGGGGATAATTAAAAGTATCAGGGTGGACATTGTAATGATGCCAAAAGTTACAAGCATGACTGAAGACAGTTTCATTCCCTTGTAAGCAATGATGTTGAATATAAGTATAAATAAAAGGGAAATCAGGATTTTGGGCCATATTATCTGCAACGGAAGAAGATATTGTATTGCCCCCACTATAAGCATGGCAATTGTTATATTGCCTGCCAAAAAAGTTATCCATCCCACAATAAATGAGAAAAATCCCCCGTATGCCTGCTTGCAGAATTCATATACTCCTCCCGCAGTCGGGAACATGCTTGTTAATTCACCAAAGCACATTGCTATATAAATACCCATTATTGCTAAGATTATCCATGATATCATAGAAGCCGGGCCTGCTATCATGGCACCTATTGCAGGAAGGAAAAATATTCCTGTTCCCATTATAGAATTTATTGTTATTATCAGCATTGCCGGCAAAGATAATACTTTCTTTAATTCAGCCATTTTAATTTATTCAAAGCCCTCTTTTTTGTAGATTATCCGAATTTAGACAATGTAATTTTATTTTATTTTATTATTTATAAAATTATTGAAATTCTATTTAGTAAAGCATAAGCTTTATAAACCGTACGTTTTTCCTTTTTGTTAAGATGGCAAGATTAAGAAAGGGAGTTTCCTACACAAAAATAGAAAGGCCCTATACAAGAAAATCAAAATACAAAAAAAAGTCTTATTTAAAATCAGTTCCTGTATGTAAGGTTACAAAGTTTGATATGGGGGAACTTGGAAGGAAATTTGAATACAAAGTACTTTTAAAGCCGAAAAAAGCTGTGCAGCTGAGGCATGATACTTTAGAATCGGGCAGGATGACTGCAAACTTTACCATGCAAAAAGTTTTAGGTCCTAAAGGATATTATTTCAAAATAAGGGTTTATCCTCATCACGCATTAAGGGAAAACCCAATAGCTGCAGGTGCGGGTGCAGACAGGATGAGCACAGGTATGACTCTTTCTTTTGGCAAGGTCATAGGAATAGCTGCCCAGGTCAAGAAAGGACAGCCCGTATTTGAGATAGATGTGGACAAACAGAATCTGGATTTGGCAAAAGATGCCTTAAGAAAAGCAAAAACAAAATTTCCATGTTCATGTTTAATAGAAGTTTCGGAAAACAAATAAAATAAAAAAATAATGAGATAAAATGGAGCTAAACATTAATATATCGGACCCAAAAGAAGGAAAGACATACAGCCTTAAATTAGATGAAGCTAAATCAAGAGCCCTGAGAGGTAAAAAAATAGGAGATAATATCAAAGGGGAACTGATTGGTTTTGAAGGTTATGAATTCGAGATTACCGGCGGAAGCGACCATTGCGGATTTCCGATGAGAAAAGATGTTGATGCTACCGGGAGAAAAACAGTTCTTTTATGCGGGAGAACAACCGGTAACAAAAGAGTAAGAAAAGGCATGAGGATAAAAAGGACTGTTGCAGGCAATACTGTTTATGCTAAAATTACACAGGTTAATCTCAAGATTCTTAAGAAAGGAAAAACCCCATTGGTAAAAGAAGGGGAAGGGAAAGAAGAAATAAAAGATACTGAAACTAAAGAAGAGCCAAAAACAGAAGAAAAAGAAACTGAAAAGAAACCAGAAGAGAAAAAGGAAGAAGAAGTAAAAGACAAAGAAGAATCAAAACCTGAAGAAACTAAAGAAGAGAATAAAAATAAGAAAGAAAAATAATATTAAATCATTCTATAATTCTTTTGATAATCCATTATTCTAAAATTTTACTGCTTTTTAGCTAATTCATTCAGAATCTTTTTAGTGACCTGGTCTATTGCTATATATATGTTTTTATCCACAAATTTAGAATTATAATTTTTTCCGTTGCAGATGAGCTGGCCGTGCAGCTCATATTTTGCATTTCCCTCTATTTCATGGATTTTCTTAAGTGTGAGCTTCATCTCCTCGATTTTATCACAGTGGTTACTCATCTTTTTCGTTGAAGAGCCGATTAATTTTTTCACAACAATCATCTCAGAATAATCAAGGTCATTAAATCCTGTAAGAACAATATTGCCGCCAAGTTCAATTGTTTTTATTCCTTTTTTGTTGTCTGTATTCTTGTTTTTGTCATTGTTTTCGCTTTCAGTCTTTTCACTATCTCTTTTATCTGCTTCCTCTTTTTCTTTTGCCATATTATCCCCCTTTTTGTTCCTATACACAGAAAATAACTTTTAATGTTTATAAAATTTATGAATTTTTAGTCTATTTCTTAATATATTTATGGTTCTTTATTAAAAAAACAATAAAAAAGCAAGATTTATAAATAGTTGTTTTTTCACAACAATATTCAATGGGAGTTTATAAATATATAAAGGAATTATGGAAAAAACCTCAAGAGAATCTGGGGGAATTATACAAAAAACGGCTTGTTGAATGGTCAAAACAGCCTACAACTTTAAGAATAGAAAGGCCCACAAGATTAGATAAAGCCAGGAACTTAGGCTATAAGCCGAAGACAGGATTTATATTGGTCAGGCAGAGAGTAAAGAGGGGAGGCCGCCAAAGGCCAAAATTCAAGGCAGGAAGAAGAAGCAAGCACATGAGAAGAAAAAAGATATTACATAAAAATTACCAGCAGATAGCCGAGGAAAGAGCAAACAAAAAATTTAAGAATTGCGAGGTTCTGAACAGCTATTGGGTCGGAAAAACCGGAAAATCTGCTTTTTATGAAGTAATCTTGATTGACAGGAACCATCCGCAGGTTTTGGCAGATAATAAACTGAAAAACCTGGCCAAAAAGAGAGGCAGGGTGTTCAGGGGATTGACCTCTTCAGGGAGAAAAGGAAGAAAAAGAAAATCTTCATCAAGAAAATAATCAGAATTATGTTCTGAGTTTTATTATATTGTTTTTATAATATTTATCTTTTATCTACAAAAACATAATGTTTCTCATTATCATTCAGTTCTTTAAGAATCCTTGAAATAATTGCTTTTTCAGGATCAGGCATTAGTTTTACCCTTTTCTTGATATCATTAAAGCTTTCAAAAGGTTTTTCTTTCCTTTCTTCTATTATCTCCCACATATGTTTTTTCCCAAGCCCGGGAAGTAATTCAAGTGAGTGCATCCTTGTTGTAAGAGGCTGTGCTTTGTTGAAGAAATCAACAAATTTTTTCTCGTTTTCATCAACTATTTTCTTTACTATATGCTTTAACTCTGATTGTGCAGTATTGGTTAATCTTTCAAGAGACAACCTTCCCTTTATATGGTGTATCTGTTCTCTTTTCCCTTCACCTATATAAACTTCAGAATAAGGCTGCAGGAATACATCTTTTTTAGGGACTATCTCCAGCAGTGAAAAATAATTCTTTCCAATAGCCTGGGCAATAGGCTTTTTCTTGTGGCTTGGCCTTTTATCAAAAGGATAGCCATTCGGAAGGAAATCTAAGACAATAACATTTTCCTCTTTATGCCTTTTTTCATGATTTTGTGTTCTTTCTTCAAACATCTTAAACCCCAACTATTTTCCAGTATTATATAATTAAATTATCTTAACTATGATTATGTTCTATTATACCCCTCATTTACATAAGTTTATTTATATTTCTAAATAATTTATTGTATGTTTAATTTATAAAACTTACGAAAAACAGCTATTTTCGAACTTTATTATAATAAAAGAAATAATCATGTAAATTTTTTTACAACCTTTATAATCTTTTCCATACCTTCACTATCAATAGTCAATGAATATCCTTTCATAACAATCTTTAAATCTTCGATATTTTTGGGCATGATATCAAGGATTTTATTTATGTGCATAGGCTTTAATCTGGCGATATTAAGTTTTTCTATTTCATTGTACATTTCATTCATATCCTTATCACTTGGAAATTTGAATGATTTAAGGTAATTGTATGTTTTTTCTCCCCTGAAAGTCAG
Source organism: uncultured Methanosarcinales archaeon (assembly GCA_964594025.1). Lineage (GTDB taxonomy): Archaea > Nanobdellota > Nanobdellia > Woesearchaeales > UBA9642 > JAFGLI01. The sequence goes on along the minus strand of CAZQLC010000004.1, from coordinate 16,386 downwards.
TTCTTTATCCCTTTTCTCTATCATTTTCAGCTCTTTAAGTGTTGATTTCATGCTCACTGGCTCTTCTTCCAGAATTTCAGATTTATTCATTTTATTTTCTCTCCTTTATTATTTATAACTTGTTTAAGTGAATTGGATGGACAATTAATATTTTTTCCTTGTTTTTGTCCTTGATTTTTGTTTTATAGCATTCGCCTGCTTTTTCCATAACCACACCCATTTTTCCATGATAATTGGGGTGGGGCATGCCTTTATTTACACTTGAATTTATTTTAATGGAGACTTTTTCTCCTTCTTTAAATTTATTCAGGTATTTAGTAATGCTGATTTTACCTCTCTCTTTAATATTTTTTCTCAGCTTATGCCTTGTTTTATTCTTAAAACCACTCTTCATTGCCATTTTTCAGAAAGAAATTATCCTTCTTTATAAATATTACTGTTAATCTATTTTTGTATTATGCTTGAATTCCATATATATTATTCAGGCCTTGGATAAATATTTGGTTTCATAAAAACCTGTACTGGTTTTGAAACAATGCCTTTGTTTTTTCTTATTATTTCCTTAGAATTCATCTTTGCTTCAGCTATTGAAACAAGCTCTCTTTTTAATGTCAATATAGCAATAGTGTCCCCTTTTTTTATATCATCATCAATTTTACTAACCCCGGGGATTTTTAAGCTTGCTCCCTGTGTCAGTGAATTTACTGCAGTATCAAGAACCCATATCTTATGCAGGTGATTGATTGCATATTCAACAGGCATTATTGTTTTTCTTATATAACTTCCATCCCCCTTATTTTTCCAGTACCAATATGCATCTTTTAGGTCCTGCAAGGTAATAAGGCTTGTTTCTTCATTAAAAGGTCCTGCTTTTGTTCTTCTTAACTGGGCCATATGTGCCCCCTTGCTGAGAAATTCACCCATATCATGAGCCAGTTTTCTTATATATGTTCCTGCTTCACAGCCTATTCTCATAAGTATATATTTACTGTCTTTTGATATTTCCAGAAATTCAAGATAATATATTTTCCTGTTCCTTAATCTTCGTTTTACAGCGCTTTTTACAGGAGGCATTTGTTCTATGGTCCCGCTGAAATGTTTTTTTATTTCATCAAGTTCCTTTCCCGTTACAGGTGCATGGAATTGTATTAATGCTACATATTCCTTGCCTGCTTTCAACAGGGAATTTACTATCCTTGTTGATTTATCAAGCGCAACAGGCAGAACTCCCGTAACTTTTGGATCCAGGGTTCCGGAATGGCCTGCTTTTTTTATCCCAAGGATTTTCTGGACATAAGCACTTACCTGATGGGAAGTTGGTCCTGAAGGCTTGTCTAAGTTTATTATGCCGTAATGTATTAATTCATTTACAGTTCTTTCTTCAGGATAACACCCGAATCTTGTGCTTGTGACTGATTCTTTTTTTGTCAGAATTTTGGGTTTTCTTTTTTCAAACGGCAGCATTTTATAATTCCAGAAACAAACAGATTAATAAATATTATTCTTTTAGAACTGCGTTTATTACCCCTTCCTGTCCGGGCCTGCTGGTTATTCTTGCATTTCCTTTGTCTGTTTTTATTATTGCCCCTTTTGTTATTATATTTCTTTTCACAAAATGGCTGTCAGCAGGGTTTTCTATGACTTCTTTTATTTCAGCAGTAAAATGCTTTTTCTTTTTTGGGTCATAAATATTTACTTTATTATTAGTTAAATTTCTTGCTTTTTTATTGCCTCCCCTGGTTCTTATACATTTTATCATTTTATCATCTATTCCTGTAAGTGTTGCAGAATTGCCTTTTCTTGACTGCTTTTTCTTGTGCAGTACTTTCTTATACCTTCCACCAGTAATTTTCCTTTTGCTTCTGTTGTGCATTATAACCATTTTATAGCTGGGGAGTTGGTTTTACTTATAAACCTTACGGTAGTTGTAAATATATTAAATTTAAAAAATCAGAGTTTTTCTGAACTCAGTAATTTGTCATACCACAAACTTTATAAATATACCATTAATTCTTTTGTTTAGAAGATTTTTATTTTTTAGGAGGGATAAAAAATGGGAGAACCACCAAGACCACTAGATGCTTTGAACAATTCTAGAAATAAAAGAGTGATAATTGAATTAAACAACGGCGTGCAGTATATAGGAAATCTTAAGGCTTTTGATATTCATATTAATACTGTTCTTGAGGATGCAGAGGAAATTGTTGAAGGAAAAGTAAAAAGAAAACTGGGAATCGTTTTTATCAGGGGAAATATGATAAATATAATATCCCCCAGTGAATAGAATAATTTAGGTTAAAATAAAATGTCTAAAGGAACACCTTCGAAAGGAAAACAATCAGGAAAGAAGACTCATATCAGGTGCCCAAGATGCGGAGGGCATTCTTTTCATATGAGAAAGAAATTCTGCAGTAGTTGTGGCTATGGCAGAAGCAGTAAAATAAGAGAATATAAATGGATGAGAAATAAGAAATAAAACAGTTAATTTGTTTTTTATCATGATCGCGGGGATGCCGGAGCGGTCAAATCCTTTTTCATAGGAGACCATACGGGACAGGCTTAGGCATGTCAGGTGTGAAATTCAGCATACTTGTCTGAAGACACCTGTTGGCTTAGTGCTTACGGGGGTTCGAATCCTTCTCCCCGCATAAACCTTATCAGGTTTAATCGAGCTAAGGAGCATGCGTTCATTTCATTCACTTAGCTCCTTTTTAATAAAAATTTTCTAAAAAATTCTAAATAAAAAAATTTAAATAGTATTATATTTATATTCTAGATTATAAAGGGGTGTAATTCATGAATAAGAGGTCTGTTTTTAGTTTTACTGTTATATTTCTTTTAATTATGGCTGTTTCTGTGTGGTTTGCTTATGGAGTAGGATTCAATGCCGGGCTGAACATTGATTCAGTTGATGAAGACACCTCAACATTGTTGAATTTCACAATAAATAACACAGATAATAATACTAATATAACTTTAGTTAATATAACTTTGCCGAATACAAACTTTTCTTTCATAGCAGGTACTAATGGAACTTCTGTGACAGGAGCCAGTTTTTCCAATACTTCTGTGGTTTTAACATGGAATAAGACCTTTTTAATAGAAAATGGTTCTTCACAAAATTTCTGGTTTAATATAACAGCATCCCAGCCAGGAACATATAATTTCACAGTTACAATTTTAGATAATAATTCTGTTTCAAATTCAACCAATATAAATATAACAATCAATGATACAACATCACCAGTAATAACATTAAACTATCCTTCAGATAGTTCAACAGAAATATCAACTTCACCAACATTAAATATTACAGTAACAGATGTAGATGGGGATAATATGAGTGTAAGTTTCCATGAATATATCCCACAGGAAAACTGGACCATGTTCCATAATGATTTAAGCAATTCAGGATATATAGCAAATAGTTATTTTGAAAACATATCCATACAGTTTGCCAACACATCTTTCGGTGGTTTTATGATTAGTTCAGGTTCTGCAGTAGCCAACGGCTATGTTTATATTGGAAGTTATGACTACAATATATACCAGTTAAATGCTTCAAACATATCACAGCAGATAGCAAACTACACAACAGGAGGGGAGATTAAAAGTTCTACCCCTGCTGTAGCCAACGGCTATGTTTATATTGGAAGTTATGACGACCATGTATACCAACTGAATGCTTCAAACATATCACAGCAGATAGCAAACTACACAACATTGGGAGATGTGGACTGCTCTCCAGCAGCAACTGAAGATTTTGTGTATGTAAGTTCAGCTGATAATCTTTACCAGTTAAACGCTTCAGATATATCACAGCAGATAGCAAACTATTCAATAACTAACACATATTCTTCTCCAGCAGTAGCCAATGGCTATGTATATATAGGCAGCACAGACAGCCATATATACCAGTTAAACGCTTCAGACATATCACAGCAGATAGCAAACTTTACAACAAGCGGTGCAATATATTGTTCCCCGGCATCAACTGCAGAGTATGTTTATATAGGTGATGCAAACGGCCTTGTTTACCAGTTAAACGCTTCAGACATTTCACAGCAAATATCAAATTTTACAACAACTAATTTCATATGGTCTTCACCAGCAGTAGCCAATGGATATTTGTATGTAGGTGATGAAGGCTGTTTCTTATTCCAACTTAATGCTTCCAATATAAGCCAGGAAATATCTAATTATTCATGCACCCCAGGCAACTGGATTGACTCTTCCCCTGCAGTGACTGACAAATATGTATATTTTGGCAGCCAGGATAATCATTTTTACCAGCTAAATGCATTGGATGTGAGCCAGCAGATAGCAAACTTTACAATGGGAAATGATGTGGATTCATCACCTACTGTAGCTAATGGCTATGTATATGTGGGATGTGACCATTATGCAACATTTTACCAGTTAGGCACGGGTGGTCTTTTATGGGAAGAGGAAGATGTGGTAAATGGCTCTGATGTAACTTATACCTGGTCTGGATTATCTCTAGAAACAACTTACAATTGGTTTGTTGAAGCTACAGACGGGACTAATTTAAACACAAGTTCTATTTGGGATTTTACGACTCAAAACTTAATTCCAGTAATAATATCAATAAGTACTTCTAATGTAGATACAGATTCAGCTGTTTTGAATGTAATCACAGAGGAGACAGCAATATGCAGGTATTCATCAGCTGATTTGGATTATACAAATATGACTAATAATTTTACTGTTACCAACAGCACAATCCATACTTCTGACCTGACGGGTTTGTCTGATGATACAAGCTATACATATTATGTGAGATGTAATAGCAGTGCAGGAAATGTAATGAGTTATTCTAATTCCACAGCTTTTACTACAGATTCTGAAAGCAGTGGGGATGACGACGATGACGACGATTCTTCCTCTATTAGTAATAATGTAGACAGGACATTAGGGAAATTGATATACAATCGGAGCTTTACTTTAAAACTAAATGATTACCGAAAGTTTAGAATAAATGGTATAGATCATAAAATTACCCTTACTTTATTAACAAATGAATCAGCTGTTTTTAAAATAGAATCTGAATCAATTAATGTAAATTTAGCAATAAATGAAACAAATTATCTTGATATAAATGATGATAATAAAAATGATATATTGTTAAAACTTGATAAAATATATTTCAATTCACTTTCTGCATATATAACTATAGGACCTTATAATGAAACCGAAGAGATTAGTGAGGAGGAAAATCTAACACAGGAGCCTGAAGAAAACATTACGGGAGCTATTGAAGAAGAAATAAATATTACTGGGGGAGAAAACGATACCCTGAATATTACTACAGCAGCAGGAGAATCCGCATCAGGCAATAAATGGCTGGCAACATTAGTGGTTATTATAATTCTTATTATGGCAGGGATAGTTTCTGTGAATGTAATACATACAATAAAAGAAAAGAGAAAATAATCATTCTTCAGGAGGCAGCATAATCTTCCATTTTTTATTATAATGCTCGTGTTCTTTTATAAACGGGAACCTTCTTTTGGTTTTAATATAATAATAAACCTTTTTTCCAAGATGCTTTTTTATGTTATTAAGGTCCCTTTCCCTTATAGAAATGCCTTCTTTTAAGGAGTCAAGAATATACCCTGTCTTTGCCATTGTTTTTTTTGTGTAATACCTGAATAGATAATCAAGCATTTTTTTGTTGTTCACTTTTTTATTAAGATATATTTTCCTTGCGGTTTTTATTATGCTTTTAGGCTCAGGGAAAAAATTATTCTTTATACAGTCAAGGAAAGTCCTTTCTATATTTGATATCTTTATTTTATGCCCCTTATAATTTATCTCCTCAACCCCGAAAAAGTTTTTAGTTTTTTCTATCCTGAATATGTGGCTTTTGTAATGAAATACCTGTTTTCTTTTTGAGTTCATATATATATCATGCGGCTCTTCTTCAAGTATATTATGGAGATATAATGCACTAAGGTTTGACAGGAAATATTTCTCCTTCAGCTTTGAGGCTATGATAATCGGGTCAGGCATATATTCATTTTCATCTAAAGAGATTATATGATATACGCCAGGAGTTATTCTTTTAATTAATCTTTTTTTAACAAGTTTTGAAGCAAGATTCTTGCTCATTTGGTAGTTTTTGCACATAATATTTATATATTTAATAGTAAAGATTTTCTCTTGGTACAGCTTTTTGTAAACTTCAAGCAATTTGGCCATTTTACTTATATATTAAATTAGGTAATATATAAATATTACTTTTTTGTTAAAAAAAGGGCATTTTTGCCTGATTTTAATATTTTTTGGGGCTTTATTTTGTTTTTCCTTTTCAATAGTGAAAGGTTCTATTTTTAGAATTTCGGGGTTACAGGGCTTGTAATATATTATTTAAAATTTTGCCCTCTATATCACCAAAAACTTTATAAATCCTAGTTAATATTTCAGGAAATAACTAGCCTTTACTATATAAGGGCCCAAAATGTCTTTATCTTTGGGATAAAGGCATGGCGCAAACCTTGTGTAGAAAAGGTGAAAAATGTTAAAAACAAAAAACAAAGAGGAAAAAAATTACACGGAGGTGTAAAATGAAAGTAAAAAATGCAATTAAGAAAATTGTTGCATTGGCTACCGGAGCAACTATGCTAGGAGCGACAGTGATGGGAGCGATGGCTATGGATTTAAGTGAATATCCTGAACCGTTCGTCCAGGACGGTGTCTGGGAAGCAAACATAGTTTTAGGTAGTACAGCAGCAGTAGACGACGTCATCAGTGCCGTTGATATTGCAACCAGTTTGCAGAGAGATGCAACTGTTGAGACTCCAATAAGCGGAGGATCAGTGGGTATGACTGGTGAAAGTGTTCTTATAGAAGGAAGTGCAAGTGATTTAAATCTAGGTGATGCTTTAAGTGATATAGAAGATAAGCTGACCAAAGATGACTTCCCAACTATATTAGCAGACGGAATTGTTGAAGACGATTCTACAGATGATGAGTTTGATTACGACCAGAAAATCTATATAGGTGGTGATTCAGTCACCTTTGGAAGTCTTGATGAGGATGACTATGCAGAGAACACAGATTTGGCATCAAATGAAGTTCCAGTATTATATCTGGACCAGTCTTCAGGAGCAGCATATACAGTGGTTGTCGATTTTGACGATGAACTAAATGTTAGTGCTCTGGATGACAGTGAAACCATTACCATAGCAGGTAAAGAGTTCACATTTGACCCAGATATGGATTCAGGAGATACTGATTTAATATTGTTCTCTTCAGAAGTAACCCAAACCTTATCTATAGGAGAATCTGTTGTTATTGACGGGACAGAGATTGAAGTTGTAGGAGCCAATACAGACAGTGACACTGCCACTCTGAGAATTAACGGAGAGTTGGAGCAGGTTGAAGAAGGCGATAAGATAGGAGACATCTACATAAATGAGATATTTATGCAGACAATCCCAACTGAATCCGCAGCTGTCAAGTTTTTCGTAGGAAGCGAGGAATTGACATTATCAGACGGAGACACTGTTGAGCTTGATGGTGATGACCTGGAAGGTGTTGAAGTTGATATAGACTTTGGTTCAGGCAGTGATATAGATACTTTAATAGGACTTAACTTTACAGTGACCCCCGGAGACATGGATGACGATGAGAAAGCTTATCTGGAAATCGGAGAAGAATTTGTCGATCCAATGTTCGGAACCTTTAAAGTTAGCTTTGTTGATGTTGTTCCTGACCTAAAAGACGATGACAAAGATGTTATAGAGCTAAAGAGAAAAGGAGACGAGCTTGAATTAACATTTAAGAACAGAGACGGTGATGAATATGTTGTCACACCTTATGAAGGAGACGGCACAGATGTAACAGCCCATTCTGACTGGTATAGTCTGAATACAACTGCCGCTTATGATAACATAGATGAAGGCAAAATAATCATCCTGACAGAAGGAAGCGGCTCATCAGCAATAACCAAAATCTATGAGATTGATGACATTGACACAGGAGATGATGAAGTAACATTTAAGGACCTAAGTGGAGGAAGCTTTGTTGTAGATGCAGGAGATGAGATTGAAGATACAGATGTTTATGTATGTGGACTTGGAGAAGGGTCTGTTCAATTAACCAATGTCTCTTTAAGAACTGCTAGTGCTTGTTTAAACGCAACTAATGCTAGTGTAGAAACTGACATCTATACTATAGGCGATGTGCTTATAACCTTAGGTGAAGCAGGTGTGCCAGCAAATGGAGCTACAGTTAACTTTGAAGAAGCTGCAGCAGGCAATGAGGATGAAACAGAAGTAGGTAGTTTCAATGTAAGCATTGATTCAACTTCAGATGATGACATTGAAATAGAGACATTGACTGACAATGGAACTATGACAACTGATTCAGATGATGACAGTGATGTTGAATATGGAGTTACTGAATTTGGAACCTATGTGGAATTAGAAACAGACAATAACGGAGATTACTTCTATGTATGGGCACCAGATGAAGAAGCTGACTATAAGGTTTACTTCTCTGAATTATCATCAGAGAAAACCTCAGCAGCAGGCGAGACATCTACAGATGTGAACCCAATTGCAGTTGGAATGGCAATTTTGGACAATGACGCAGATTTAGGAGACACACCATATATTGTTGTGGGTGGACCTTGTGTCAACACAGTTGCTATGGAACTGATGGGTAATCCAGCTGTATGTACTGAAGGATTCGAAGAAGGTAAAGCAGTATTGAAAATATACGAAGACCAAAGCGCTTTACTTGTAGCTGGTATGACTGCACAGGATACAACAGGTGCAGGAAGAGTATTAGCTAACTACGAAGACTATGAGTTGTCAGGCAAAGAAATGGAAGTAATTACCACAGACTTGTCAGACCTACAGGTACAGGAACCTACTGAGGAAGCTGAAGAATAAAAAGGCTGAATGCCTTTTTCTTTTTTCTTTTTTTTCTTTTTTTATTCTTATTATTTTTTGTATTCTGATAAATAAGTATAGATAATAATATATTCTGTCAAAAACAAAAAAACTTATAAATTCTCTTAGTCAATAAATAAGATATGATAAAAAAAAGAGTGTTTTCATTTGTATTATTATTTCTGTTTATTTTCTCTCTGAATGTAGTTAATGCAGCCACTACAACCAAAATACATGACGGATGGCATCTGTCAGGAGATTCTTTTGAAATTGATGATACTATATATACTGTTACGGGCTGGATTTCAGAAACTCCTGATATAGCTTATAATTATACTGACATCAAGATAAATATAGAAAATAAAACCTTACCATTCATAGAGAAATACAGCTGCTATACTGAAACTATTTACAAGTATTGTTTTGATAATCTTTCATGGTATGAGCATGGGAGCAGGATAAACCCAGTTACAAACAAATGGGAGCCTGCCATTAAGGTTATAGTCTATGAATTAAAGCCAAATATTGTTATAACAAGGGAAATCTCCAAGGCAAAACTAAACAATGAAGAGACAGCAAAAATCACAATAACATTAAAAAACACAGGTGAAAAAGACGCTTCAGACTTAATATACAGGGAAGAACTGCCTCTAAATATATTTAAATTCAAATCAAGCTCAGAGGGCACATTAAAAGGAAAATTTATTGAGGTTTCCTTCGGAGAATTAAAAAAAGACAAGACAAAATCGTTTTATTATAATATTGAGGCAAAGGATTATGGCAAAGCAAAACTAAAAGGGAATATAACTTATAATTATGAGGGAATAAAAAAAGAATTAGCTTCAAAAGTCCAGAATATAGAGGTTATTTCCCCTTACGGCCTTGAGATAAAAGTGAGCCCGGCCAAAACAAATATAGATAAACTGATAAAATATTCATTTGAATTGGAAAATAAAGACCCTGATGAGGATTTGGAGTTCACTCTCGAGGTTTTTCTTCCTGATTATTTCAATGTAAAGAGCAAGACAACATCTATTGAATATTTAAGTGCAAAACACCTTTATTATTCTTCAAAAATAAAATCAGGCCAGAAAACAACCCTTGAAATAAACGGGCAGATACCTTATACTGGGGATTATATAATAGAGAGCTTTGTTGATATGCATATTTTTGATGAGGTAATAAACAAGGAGGTCAATAAGACAATAATCATCACCACTAATGATATAACCCCCAAAATAGATCTGTATAAAAAAACCCTGAAATCAGATGATAATATGAACCTTTATTTTTCACTTTCAAACAAAGACACTGCAAATACATATTATGATATTGAATATGACATCTATTCAGATTTTTTCAGTGAGGAATATTCCCTTGATTATATGCTTCCGGGAAAGGAGCAGAAGGATTACATAGTGATAACCGCGCCAAATGTATCTGAAGAAACAGTCTACACGATAAAACTGGAAGGCAATTACAGGACAAAGAATAATGAGGACAAGACATTCTATACTGAAAAAAAGATAACTGTAAAGCCTTTGAATAAGAGCTTTTTAATCAAGCAGGAGATAAGCAAAACTACATTACCTGCAGGCGAGACAATAATTGTCCAGGTCACGGTTGAAAACCTTCTGGATACCAATCTTAATAATATTGAAATAAGGGATGATTTTGATCCTTCTGTTGTTCTGGTGCAGGGCAGCTATGAAAATACTTTAAATCTGGGAAAAAAGGAAAAACAAAAGGCTTATTTATACAAAATAAAAGTTCCTGAGAACTTTACAAAAAGGGTTTTCAACATTACCTCAATCCTGGATTATGAAACCTCGGGCAAGGTTTATGTCTTAACCAAGAATACAGAGATAAAAGTTACAAACATAACCAATATTCAGGATGGGGAACAGGGCCAAGAAGATGGGGATTCAGGTTCTGGTGAAACAGGGGATAATAATAATAAAGGAAATAAGAAAGGGTTTATAGCAGAGGTTATAAGTGCTATTGCTGATTTCTTTGAAAATTTATTCTCTTAAAAATCATATTATGATAATAATTTATTAATTCATGCTTCAACAGCATTGAAAATATTGTGTTTGGTTCTTATGATTTTAACCCTCAGAACATCATTTATCTTTGCTTTTGTGTCAAATACAGTGATGGCCCTGTCTTTTGCAGCTGCAATCATCTCGTTTTCATATCTTCCAGGCATTTTTATCTGTGCTTCAACTATCTCGTTTTTTGAGAATGGCTTTTCAAGAACCTTATCCTCTTTTATATTGAAATCCTCTTTTTTTATTTTAAGGCTTATATTGTGTTTTTTCTCCTTTTCTTCAAGAAGTTTATAAAACTCATCCCAGGTTCTTGATTTTTTAGGGTTTTTGCCGTTGGAATAATTAAGGAAATTCTGTATCCCTATGTTTGTGGTTTTGGTTTTTCCCAGCTTTTTGCTGAATTCAATCAGGGAATCTATTTCTGAATCATTTATTCCTGGGACAATCACCGGTGCTATTAAAATATCTAGTCTTCCTTTCATATAGTCAATCACATCAAGAACATGTTTAAGGTTGTAATTTCTTCCTGCCATCCTGCCTGCTGTTTCCTGGTTCATTGAGTCCAGGGAAATATTAATCCTGTTAAGGCCGTTTTCAATCAGTTCATCCATCATCTTTTTATTAAGCAGCAATCCGTTTGTATTAAGTGAAACTGTTTCTGTATTTTCTGTATTTTTCAGCTCTTTTACCAGTTCAGTAATATCCCCATAAAGCAAAGGCTCGCCCTGAGGATTTATGTGTGCCTCGACCTTGTTCTTTTTAAGTTTTATAATTTTTTTATATTCCTGAATAATATAATATTTCTCTACGACATAGTCTGTTTTCTTCTTATCAGAGCCTTCTGACAAAGAGCAGTATATGCAGTTGAGGTTGCAGCCCGTAACAGGCTTTATCTCCAGGCATGAGCTGTTCCTGTCCACAATGCCAAAATAATTTGTTCCAACCAAAGGGATTCCTGAGTTTCTGTGTATATAAACTGCATCCCTTCCGTTAATAATGCTTTTGAGGTTATTGAAGCCCTCTCTGATTATCCTGTTGAATTTATGGTTTACTTTTTGCTCTTTTTCGTCAAAATAAAGGCATTTTTTCTCTATTTCTGCAATCTTTATTTTCTCTAATTCTTCTAAGGGAATATCGAAATAGAAATATTTAAGGAAGATAAATCTCAGTGATTTTTTTGCCGGGATTTTAATAAATTCAAAGTCATTATATTCAATTTTTGTCTTGTATTTCATATAGTTTCCTGAAAACTGTGAGAATATATAAAGGTTTACAAAAAATTTAAATAATAGAAACTCCAAAGTAGTTTCTAGAACTAGAAAGTCAAGTAAACGACTTTCAAGTAACAGAAACTCCAAAGTAGTTTCTGGGATTAAAATCTTTACAAAGATTTAAATAAGTAGTCATAATCTCTGATATAAAATGGAAGAGATAAAAATAACTTATGAGTCATTATTCAATATTCTAAGGAAAGAAAAGAATACAGAAGAGATTCAGCAGTTAGAAGAGGGATTTTTTGAGAATCTTGTGGATTATCTGAAGAAAAAAGAGCAGATTATATCTGATCCCCACATTATAGAAAAAGAGAAAGAGCATACAAGATTACAGCTTAAAAATATAATAAAGATAATCCGGGATTTATATGAAAGAAGGGAGAAAAAGATTATAGATATGGCTGTTTTAAAATCCCGCGGTCTTAATATAGATAATAATTTGTTTAAATTAAAAGAGGAGAAATTGCTTTTTGAAAATATATATAATACTCTCTCCCATTTCAGGAATTCTGTTCTTTATAAAGTAATAAAATCCGAAATTCCGGGAAAAGATAAGGTAAAAGAGGAACAAACAACCGAAGCTAGTGAAAAAGAAGTTAAGGAACCTGAAAAAGAGCAAAAAGAAGAACCTGAAAAAACAGGTATGGCTGAAGTAAGGTTTATATCCTATGTTCCCAGGTTTGCAGGAAGGAACAATGATGTATTCGGCCCTTATGAGCCTGAAGATAAGGCTGAACTGCCTTCTGAAATAGCAGATATTCTGATAAAAAAACAAAGAGCTCTTATAGAGCAATAAACAGAGCCATAACAATAATATTTATAAATAACTGCTTAATCTGTTTTAATTAAGATGAAGATACCTAAGAATATAAAAAGATATTGCCCGTTTTGCAAAAAGCACACAAAACAAAAGGTAATGGAATCCAAAAAAAGGTCAAAAGGGACCACACACCCTCTTAGCAGGGGCTCTAAGCACAGGACTAAGAAAAGGGGGGAATGGAGAGGCATGGGCAATAAAGGGAAATATTCAAGGCCCCCTTCACCTAAAAGGTCAGGGAAGAAATTAAGCAAGAAAACTGATTTAAGGTATAACTGCACAGTATGCAAAAAAAGTCATGTGCAGAGAAAAGGAAAAAGAACCAAGAAGCTGGAACTTATATAATTATTTTCATATGATATTCATATAATGAGGTGATTTAAATGGAAGAAAATGAAACTCCAAACTCAAAATTTATAAAACTAAGATGCCCAAAATGCAAGAACGAGCAGGTTATATTTGGGAAATCAGCCACAAAAATAAGATGTCTTGTTTGTGGCAAGAATCTTGCTGATTCCACAGGTGGAAAAACCCTTGTGAAGGCAAGAGTTTTGGAGATTCTGGAATAAAATGAGAGAATTACTGCTGAAAAGAGAAGGATTCCCTGATGAAGATGAAATAGTTTTATGCACTGTAACAAAAGTGCAGAAGCATTCTGTTTTCTCTGTTCTTGAGGAATACGGCAAAAAAACCGGCTTGATACATATAAGTGAGGTCAGCCCAGGAAGAATAAGGAACATAAGGGATTATGTTGAGGAAGGCAAGGTTGTTGTCTGCAAAGTTCTCAAAGTTGATGAAAAAAGAGGATATATAGATTTATCCCTGAGAAGGGTTTCACAGCATCAGGCAAGGATAAAAAAAGAGCAGATAAAGCAGGAGCAGAAGGCTGAAAAGATTATAGATAATATTGCAAAAAAACTTAATAAAAACGTAAAAGAAGTATATTCTCCTGTTGCAGAGGTTTTGTTAAAGGATTATGATTATATCTATGAAGGATTTAATGATTATGTAAAAAAGAATATAGACCTTAAAAAGATATTGCCTGAAAAAATAGCAGGGCCTTTATCTGAGGAAGTTAAATCAAAAATAAAGCCAAAGAAGGTTATAATCAAAGGAGAATTTAAATTAATCAGTTATGATAATAAAGGGGTTGATGTAATAAAACAGGCTCTTATGCTGCTTGAAAAAAAAGGGATAAGCGTGAAATACAGGGGCGGAGGAAGTTATTCAGTTGCAATTGAAGGTGAAAATGTGAAGGAGCTTGATAATACACTGCAGGAGTCCGTAGGGGAAACAATTGATTTCATAAGCAAAAACAAGGGTGAAGGCAGTTTCAGGAAAATAGCAATAGAGAAATAAACTAATAAAAGACATATCAATAACATAAATAATAAATATAACAAGAGATATTGATAAAAATGAAACATATCCTTAAATGTGAGAAATGCAGCAGTTACGGCCTTAAAGAAGAATGTCCGTGTGGGGGAAAAAGAATAAAAGTAAAGCCCCCAAAATTCAGCCCCGAAGACAAATATGCAGACTACAGAAGAAAAGCAAAGGAAGAAGGGGCTTAAAACATAATAAATAAAATACAATAAAATAAATAAAAACAAATCAGGATAATTGAGCAAAGGTAAATAAAATGAATGAGGAATGGAACATAAAGGAAACCGAGTTCAGGGCAAAAGACCCCATACTGATAGAAGGTATGCCGGGCATAGGCAATGTGGGCAAGATAGCTCTTGATTATATAATTGAAAAAACCAAAAATAAGAAGATAGCAGACATATTCTCTTATTCAATACCCAATACTGTTTTTATCAACAAAGAGAATATGGTTGAAATGCCCAAGATTGAGATTTACCACATAATCCATAATAATAAGGATTTTTTATTCCTGACTGGGGATGTACAGCCTTTAAATGAAAGGGCTTCTTTTGAGTTCTGTGAAACTATCCTTGACTGGTTCCAGGACAAAAAAGGAAAGAAAATAATCACCATTGGAGGAATAGGCCTGGGTAATGTGCCTGAAAATCCCAAGGTTTTCATAACAGGGAATGATAGTAAATTCATAAATGATTTTAAAAAGGGAACCAAGGTTAACCCTGAAATTTATGGTGTCGTGGGACCTATAATAGGGGTTTCCGGATTATTGATAGGCCTGAGTGAGAAAAGGAATATACCTTCTGTAAGCCTGCTTGCAGAAACCTTCAAACACCCTTTATTTCTTGGACTGAAAGGGGCAAGGGAGATAATACGTGTGTTAATAGACAAGTACGGATTTAAAGTCGACCTTAAAGACCTTAATAAGGAAATAAAAGAAGTCGAAAAGGAAATAAATAATGTTGAGAATCTGCTTGAATTATTCCAGAAAAAGAACGGGAAATTCTCCAAATACAAGACACATAGTTCTGATATGAATTATATTGGGTAGTTATATTATCTTAATATTTTTTAATATTAAATATAAATTTTTAATTAGTCTTTAAACTTTTTATAGCCCAGCCATATAAGTATAAATAATACAAAAGCCAAAACAGCAAATCTTATGTATTTAGACATATTTCCCCAGAAAATAAGAGTGCCATAGATTATAGTCAATACTCCTCCACCCATTATCCCTGAGGAGACAGTTTCTGTTTTCAATACCAGTGCTCCTGCAAGCAATGCAGCCAATCCTATAAAAAGAGCTATGATAAAAACATTCCTGTTGTATCTTTCTCTTACTAAATCATATTCATTAAAGCAAGCTTCCTGCTCTTTTAATGAAATAGAATTATTTGAATCATTCTTTTCAATTTCATCATAATATCTTGTATCATTGCAAAAATCATAATATTTTGGAGAACTATAGAATGTCTCTATCCCATATCCAATAAAAAGGACAAATATTATCATAATTGATATTGTGAGAATATTCTTTTTTGATTTTGCCTTTTTCTTTGCCATAATACTAAATAATTAATATGAATTTAAAAAGTTTTTGAAAATATTCAAAATATTACACAAAAACTAATTATAAGACGAACTATACAGAAATAACATTATTAAAATTAATCTCTTTCAGTAATTCCGCGTTACTTTTATTAACAAATAATATTTCTATCCCTATAATATTGCCTTTTTTATCAAAATCAATTACTGTGTTAGTATCTATTTCTTTTGAATGGTCAACTTTTTCATTCTTTAATGTTATATACATTGCATCCGCATCTGAGTTATATTCTATTTTCATCTTATAAAAAATGAGGTTATTACCTTTATATACTTTTCCTTTAAATAAATTACCTGTATGGTTTTTCCATTAAGTTTTTTTATAATGT
>CAZQLC010000003.1:0-28872 GCA_964594025.1 uncultured Methanosarcinales archaeon | reverse complement strand
GATAAGATATCTACAAGTTTCTCAGGGTCTTTATTGCTTATGGGGCTTTTTACCCTCAATCTTATATGCCCGGGCGTATTTCCCATTTTTATTGTGTAAGAAGTCGGATAATCATTTCTTTCTTCACGTATTCCCTTAATAATCCTCTGAACCCTTAAAATTCTTCTTTCACTAGTATAAATTATGGTGAAGTCGTTTTCTATCAGAATTCTTTCCAGCTCTTTTAATGATTTAATGCCTTTCTTGTCTTTTTGTATGGGTTTTTTTGTCAGCAATATATCCAAACCAATTTTTCTTTGATAAGTGTTGGATCTTTCTTTTATTTCCCCTATTTTAATCCCTTTGGGAAGAGAGTGTTCAATATTCTTTTTCATTTTATATCAGGAAAAGAAATATAGTTTATAAACATTACCAAAATTAAAAAACATTTTTAAACAATAACCTATCTCTATAATTAATGAGAAACATAAGAAAGCCTTGGTTCTGGCTGTGGGTATTTTTCTTTGTAGTTTTATCTCTAAGATTATTCTTTGCTTTCCAGACAAAATATATGGATTATGATGCTTATTTTGCCTTAAGGCAGATTGAGCACATATCAAAAACAGGATTCCCCTTGTTCAATGATCCTCTTAGTTACCAGGGAAGAACATTTCTGTTCACTCCGGCATATTATTACTTTCTTGCATTTTTCAGCCTTTTTATGCCCCTTAATATTGCTGTAAAGCTTATCCCCAACATACTCGCTTCTTCGGTAATCTTTATAATATACTTTTTTTCATATAAAATAACAAAAAACAAGAATATTTCATTAATAACATCTTTTTTATCTGTTTTCATACCTGTGTGGTTTCTTGACATAAACACATTAACCACAGATTATTTCTCGATAATCATAATGTTTATTATCTTATTATTATTCCTGAACCTCGAAAACAAAAACCACCTGAACTGGTCAATATTTCTATTAATACTCCTGGTTTTCTCATCACCACTTGTTTTTATATTAGTGTTAGGCCTTCTGGTATATGTTGCAATATGCAGGATTGAGCAGAAGCAGGTGAGGACAGGAAGAATTGAATGGGTTCTTTTTGCACTGTTCCTTTCAGTCTGGGCAAACCTTTTGATATACAAAAACGCGCTTGTTAACCATGGTATAAGAGTTATATGGAAAAACCTTCCCCAGACAGTTTTAAGGGAATATTTCATAAGCCTTAGCTTCCCCCAGATGTTTTCATATATAGGCATACTCCCCCTCATACTTGGCGTCCTTGCAATGTATTTTGCATTCCATGAGAGAAAAAACAAGGTTGTTTTCCTTATAACTGCAATGGCTTCCTTGATATTCATCCTTCTTTTCTTCACATTAATAGAATTAAAGACAGGATTATTAATATTATCTATGCTTATGGTCATTGCCTCATCTTTTACACTGAAAATATTCTACATCTATTTTACCAAGACTAAGATTTCATTCATATACAGGTTCATGCTGATATTTTTTGTGGGCATATTCCTGCTTTCCTCAGGATTCAGCTCAGTAAAGACAGCCAGGGACTCTCTGAGTAAAACACCCACTGAGAGTGAGGTTGATTCACTGAGATGGTTACAGGAGCATTCAAACCCTGCAGAGACAACCCTTATAACAGCAGATAAAGGGTATTTATTAAATTATTATTCTAATACTATGAATGTTGCAGATAATAACTTTCTTCTCATGAATGATGTTGAGACAAGGCTGCAGGACATAAGGATAATATACACCTCAAGATTAGAGAGCCCGGCAGCAGAGAAACTTAATTATTACGGGGTTGATTATATATATCTTTCAGATTCAATAAAAGATGAATTTAATATAGAAGATATAGTCTATACAAAAGATGACCTTTTATGTTTTGATTTGCTTTATCAGTCAAACATAGGGGAGCCGATAATAGAGATTTATGGGTACGGGTGCGGAAAATGAAGGATAAAAAATGGCTTATAGCATTGTTTTTTATATTTATAATCCTTATACTTATACCTCCGAGGCTGAGGAATATCCGGGATCATACCCATACTTTCAGCTATGAGTCATATATACATCTGAACAACATACCCTTATCAATAAATATACATAACTTCAATCTTTTCCATTTTATTGTAGCTATGCTTGAAAAGGCTTTTACATTGAACTTTATCACACAGGCGCTCCCATTTTTATTTGGCATCTTAAGTTTCATCCTTTTTTATTTTGTGATGCTTGAGATAAAATCAATTACCAACCCCAAAATTAACCAGAAAGAGTTATTTTTCGGAATGCTTTTTTTTATAGTCTCACCTTTTATAATCTTTATGTCAACTGCCTTTACTCCTTATTCATTCATAATTGTCATCTCACTTTCAGTTGTATTACTGACTTTAAGAAACAGGCTAAACTGGGCATCATTATTTCTTGTTCTTCTTGCCCTGACAGAGTTATTCTCATTTATCCTTATGTTCCTGTTTTTTGTATCTTATCTTCTATACATGTCAGAATACAAAAAATCAAAATACTGGCTTTCCTTAGTTATAATCCCTTTTACATCATTAGTCCTCAGCTTTTTTGTTTTTAACAATAAGATCCTGAATTTTTTTGACCCCGATATAGGTATTGCAAATTATTTCTCTGAAATAGGCCCATATACAGGGTTTCCTGTTTTCCTTATCATACTTTTCATACTGGGGCTTTCAGTAAACTGGAAAAGGTCATTTTATTTTGTTTTGCCCCATCTGGCATTTTTCACTCTTTTATTTATATCTTTTTTCAGTCCCCCCGCAAGATTATTCTGCAATCTTGTAATGGTGTTTTATGCTTCCTCAGGAATAATATATCTTATTGAAAGGTACTGGGATTTCTCACTGCTTAAGGATTTTGTAATCTCAATTATAATATTCAGTATGGTATTCTCGACAGTTTTTACTATTTCATCTTTGACTACAGAAGAGCCTTCCACTGATATGGAAAAAGCATTGTTATACCTGAAAAAGCATTCTGACCCCGATTATAAGGTATTGTCGCATCCTGAAAATGATATGTTTATCAGGCATATTGCAGAAAGGGAGCCTGCATTGTATTATGAGTACAAGCATACAAAGCCAAAGAAATATGAGGAGTTCTATTCATTGTTTGACTCACAGAACATAAAAACTACGAGCAGGATTTTCGATGAGAATGAAATAAAATATGTTGTAATAGATGAAAAAAGCAGGGAGGATATATGGCCCAGGCCGTTAAAAGGGTTATTGTTTTTATTGTATTATAACGAAAAGTTTATTAAAATCAGGGAATTTAATGGTGTCGAGCTGTGGGAATATAATCCCTCATAATAAAAATGATACTTACCATCTTATTTTGGACAGTGTACTTTATCTCTTTGTATCTGGGAGTATTCTGGATCATGGTCTTGTTTGAAAATAATCATCATCCTGAAAAAAAACCAATAAAAAAGTATCCTTTTGTTTCTATAATAATCCCGGCATATAATGAGGAAGACTCAATAAAAGGCAGTATAATGTCTTTATTCAATCTTGACTATCCAAAAGACAAAATAGAGATAATGGTTGTAAATGACGGCTCTACAGACAATACCCGAAATATAGTAAAACATATGATAAAAAATAATCCTGAACAGCCTTTAAGGCTTATAAATAAAAAGAACGGCGGAAAGGGAAAAGCCCTGAACCTCGGCTTAAAAGAGTCCAGAGGGGAATTTTTTGTGTGCCTTGATGCCGATTCTTTTGTAAGGGAGGATGCCCTGAAAAAAATGCTTCCTTATTTTAGTTCTGACAGAAAAATAGGAGCAGTACTACCTTTGATGAAAATAAAGAATGCAGATTCAAATATCCAGAAGATACAATGGTATGAATATATGATAAATATGTTCTATAAAAAACTGATGAATACATTAAATTGTATTCATGTAGCCCCGGGCCCGTTTTCAATATACAGGAAGTCCATTCTTGAAAAATTAGGGGGTTTTGATGAGAATAACCTTACTGAGGACCTTGAAATTGTTTTCAGGATGCACAAATATAAATACAGGGTTGTGCAGACTTATGATACTGAGGTTTATACAATAGCACCAAAAGACATAAAAGGAGTAATAAAGCAGAGAAACCGCTGGTTTAAAGGCTCAACACTGAATGTTATAGATTACAGGAAAATGCTCTTTAATAGAGAATACGGAAATTTTGGTATGCTGCAAATGCCTTCTATATTATTATCAGGGGTTATTGTTGTTGTACTTTTATTTCTTATGGTTAACCGTATTATACCTCCCCTTATAACCAACTTTTCTAATTTTGCCTCAGTTGATTTTGATTTCATGACTTTATTATACAGCTTCAGTTTAAACTTCAATATGCTTGACCTTGATTATATGGCTTTGATAACAATAATAATCATGATTTTTATGAGCCTGATATTTTTTGTAAATTCAGTCAGGCATGCAAATGAAAGGATGTTCAGGAAAGGTGTTTTCAGCTTGTTCACATATTTTCTGTTTTATTATCTTCTTATGGGCGTTGTCTGGTTAGGAGTATTTTTTGATTTAGTATTTAAAAGGGTGCAAAAATGGTAGAATTCAGCTGGAAAAGATATATAGCAGCAGGAATCATTACCTTATTCATATTTGCCCTTGGTTTATCCCTGGGGTTGATTATAGAAGGCCAGAGAACTTATTATGTTGAATCAATGTATGAGGAGCATGAAGTTGAGCTGAGCTCTTCACAATTACAATATAAATACCTTCTCGGGTTAAAAGAAGACCTGCCGTGCTCTGTTCTTTATTCCTCATTGGAGAAAAACCTTGTGGAGCTGGAAAAGACAAGAGTAAAGCTGGTTAATTATGAAAAAGACAGCAAGATAAATGATGAAAGGTTTGGGTTATTGAAAAGGAAATACACCCTTGAACAGATAAATTACTGGCTGCTTGCAAAGGAAGTAAAAGATGTCTGCGGCCATAAGGGAGTGAGCATACTTTATTTTTATTCAGATGATGAAAAATGCCCTATGTGTGAGAAGCAGGAATTTGTGCTTACATATCTGAAAAAATACTTTGGTGAAAAATTATTAAATTTTCCCATAGATGAGCAGTTAAATGAGCCCATGGTTGATCTTCTTAAGCAGCAGTATAATATTACCCAGTACCCTACATTGATTATTGAGGATGAGAAGTTTCCTGCATTTACCACAAAAGAAAAAATAGTTGAAAAAGTCTGCTCTTATTACGGGGATATTGAGGAATGTAAATAATATTACTAAATTACTTCTTCAATCTCAGCTTCTTTTGGTATGAACCTTATTATTTCATCAAGATCATTTAAATCAAGCAGATGCCTTATTTTCTTTGCAAGCTCGCTTTTCTTCTCTTTTCCTTTTTTCAGAATTATATATTTATTACAGTGTTTTTCAATTGCCTCAACAGGCCCGGACATGGTATTTCCTTTATAATTCCCTGCAGCAACATTAAGTTTACCATTAAGATAATTTCTTTCACCGTAAATCATGAATGCCCCTTTTCCAAGATATTCTCCTGATTTTGCTTTTTTAGAAACCTGTTCTGGTTTTATATAATATACTTCGGAAGTCTGTAATCCTTCGCCCCATGCTTTGCTGAAGCTTACACAAAAATCAGCAGCCTGCTGTATTGTTGAATCAGGTATTTCTTTATTCAGGGGATTTTTTATAACAACAAAAGGGCTTCCTGCCATCTGTGTATGAAACACCAGGTCATTTCCGGATGCATGTTTTTTAACTATAATTTCGTTTGAAGTTGCATCCCTTCCCCCGACTATAAGAAAATCATCTGATGATATGAACCACCTGAAACTCTCGTACCATTTTTTCTTTTTTATGACTTTTTTCAGTTTCTTTTTCTTTGTTTCCTCTTTTATCTCTTCTTTGGTAATTCTTTCTGCTTTTTCCAGCTTTTTCTTTGTATCCCTCAGTGCCTTTTTGGTCTTCTCTAATTTCTGTTTTGCTCTTTTAGACTTTTCAAAATAATATGAGGCATTCTCTTCCAGGGATTTTGTAAACTTGATATTTATTCTCATTTTTTATTGTTTAATAATTTGTTATTTATATATATTCTGCTAAAAGGGAAAGATATTTAAATATTTTAGTTATTATTACTTTTAGATAGTAAAGATTATATGAAAAAATGGTATATTATGATTTAGTTCCCAAGGATTTTAAGGACGGCAATCTTAAAAATGTGGAGCAATTAGAGCCAAAAGAGGAGATTAAGTTAGCTTATATAAGGGATAATCCTAGAAGATATAAAAAGCTTAAAACAGCCATTAAAAAAATCCCCAAGATTTCAACTCTTGAAAAATATGAACTTAAAGAAAAAGCAGAAAACGGAATTGTTCCAGAAGAATATATAAGGACATTATCAAAGAACATACTTGTCAGTCGCAATATTCCTTTTTTCATAAGTTCAGCAAGGAGTATTTATTTTAAGTTCAGTTCTACGGAATCCTTGCAGGAGGAGGACATGATACAGGCAGGATTAGAGAAGGTTTTAACAGCTGCGGAAAAGTATTATTGTAAGGAATTCAGGAATAATAATAAAGATAAAGAGATAAAATTTATTTCCTATGCAGATTTCTGGCTAAAATCAGGAATTTATAGGCACATATCTGAAATGATTGGAACAATCAGGATGCCTGCTAATCTTTCATATTCTATAAGTTTAGTTAAAAAAGCAGAGAAGAAGTTTATGAATAAGTATGGCTATAAGCCCACTCTGGATGAGATCAATGAACTGCTTGATTTAAGATATAGTCAATATACTTTAAAATCAGCATTCACAGAATTTGTTTCACTTGATGAATCATCTCCTTTTAATGAAGAAGGAGATGAAAGGAGCGAGCTTATTCCTAGTAAAGAAAGTATGCCTGAAGATGATTACAGGAAAAACAGGCTTCACGATGAACTTTCAAAAGCCTTGGATAAATTAGAATCAAGGGGGGAATTTAAAGGCAGGGACAGAAATATTCTTGAGTTTTATTATGGTTTAAACGGCAAAAGAGAGCATACTCTGGAAGAAATAGGAATATTATTTAACATAACAAGAGAAAGGGTAAATCAGATCAAAGAAATATCTCTGAAAAAATTAAGAAATGAAAACAAGGGATTAAAGGAATTTATCTATAAATAATTATATTCTCAAACAGAACATAACGGAACTCCGTCAATGGAAACGCTTTTTCCAGGGCAGTATATAACCTCTCCGGTTTCTTCCATCACAGAAGGTATAAACTCAATGTAAAATCCTTTTCCATTGTCATAAGGTATATCTCTTTTGAATATTCCCCCCACCAGTATCTTTGAGTTTGAGATATTTACTTCTTTTATCTTTTCATCACTATCTATTATCCTCATCTTCAGCCCGTTTACTTCAGTACTCCCCACATTTTTAAGGATTATATTTATTCTGGATTCAAAACTGTTATAACATAAAACAGCTTTATTATTCAGCTGCTGTATCTCAAGAATAACTCCCTCGCATTCCCCCCTAGTGTCTGCAACCTGCCTCCCTATGCTCATGACCATCGTGCCTAAAGCTACGCTGAATGATATAAGCAATACAGTAGCTATTAACGGAGATATCCCCTTTTTGTTCATGTTATATTAAACTATTAATTGTTTATAAATTTTTTTATTAATACATAAATAAACCAGAATATATTTTTTAGATTTTATTCAATGACAATAGCAGGCTTTCCGGGAAGAGACCTTTTGTTTGTTTTTTCATCTGCTTCCTTTTCATCCTTTATAATTACGTTACATTTAAAATCAATGATTTTTTTAAATGCATTTTCAATCTCTTTTTTCTCTTCTTTTGCTGAAGTTACTATAGAAGGCATCTGTTTTACCATTGTTTTCAGGTTTTTGGAAATATACTTGCCGTATTTCCTGAATTCTGTTTTCATTACCATCTTCATTATTCCATTGATGTCCTGAGTCTTTTCCATAGCTTTTTTTATCTCTTTATATAATTTATATTTCCATTCGTCTGCTATATATATGCTGATTTTAGATATATCTTTTCTTCCTTTTTTTGTGATTTCCATTATGCTTACGATATCATCTCTTACTGTTTCCATAAAATCTTCTGAATACAGGGCTTTTTCATCTATTTTTTTATTATCATATTCAGGCCATTCTGCTTCAGAAATAAAGCCTTTATTGCCGAGTTTTTCCCATAATTCCTCACATATATGGGGGCAGAATGGGGCAAGCATTTTCAGGAAGCTTTCAATGTCTTTCCTGCTTATCTGTTTTTCTTCATAAATACTCTCAAATAATTTCCTTAGTTTTATCACAGCAAGATTATATCTGAACTGCTCTATATTATCAGTAACTGTCTTTATGGTTTTATGAATTTTTGATTCAATTATATGGGGGGATTTTTTCCCTTTGAAATTCTTTACAAAATCATATACCTTTTCAATGAACTTAAGGCTGCTTTGGATTCCTTTTTCATTCCATACCCGGTCCTTGTCAGGGGAGCCTATTGAAACAAGGAACAGCCTTGCAGTGTCTATGCCGTATTTTTCAGAGACTTCTTTCGGAAGGACAACATTACCCCTGCTTTTTGACATGACCTTTCCATCAGGCCCGTGAAGCATTCCCTGGTGGAATAGTTTTAGTGCAGGCTCATCTATATTAATAAGTCTAATGTCCCTTAAGAATTTAGTGTAAAATCTGAAATAAATCAGGTGCATGCAGGTATGCTCTGCCCCGCCTATATACTGGTCAACAGGCATCCAGTATTTTACTTTGTCTTTATCAAATATTTTTTTGTCATTGTTCGGGTCACAATACCTCAGAAAATACCATGATGAATTCACAAAAGTATCCATGGTGTCAGTTTCCCTTTTTGCATTCCTGTTGCATTTAGGGCATCTTACATTTACAAAATCCTTATTTGTTTCCAGAGGGTTCCCTTTTCCGAATTTTACTTTTTCAGGCAGTTTAACAGGTAATTCTTTTTCAGGAACAGGAACAACACCGCATTTATCACAGTATATTATAGGTATAGGGGTTCCCCAGTACCTCTGCCTTGAGATACACCAGTCCCTTAATTTATACTGGGTTGTTTTTCTTCCCTTGTTTTTTTCTTTTAAATATTTAGTAATATTATTAATTGCAATTGTATTCGGCAAATTATTGAATTTCCCTGAATTGGCCATTCTGCCGTTTCCTGTATAGGCTCTTGACATCTTTTCAGGGTTTATGTCATATGCATCAGGCTGTATGACTATTTTTACAGGGATATTGTATTTTTTAGCGAATTCAAAATCCCTCTGGTCATGTGCAGGGACAGCCATTACCATTCCGGAGCCATAATCAGCAAGGACAAAGTTACCTGCGTAAACCGGGATTTTTTCATTTGTCATTGGGTTAACAGCATACGAGCCTGTGAAAACACCTTCTTTTTCCATCTCCTCCATCTCTTTTTCACTTACTGATTTTAGTTTTTTAAGGAATTTCTCAACTTCTTTTTCCTGCTCTTTTGTAACCAGCTCAGAAAGTTCAGGATGCTGTGCAGAGACAACCATGAATGTGACTCCATAAATTGTGTCAGGGCGGGTTGTGAATATTTTCCATTTTTTATTTCCAATCTCAAAATCTATCTCAGTTCCATGGCTTTTCCCGATCCAGTTTTTTTGCATTGCCTTTGTTCTTTCAGGCCATCCTTTCAGGGAATCGATGCTTTCATATAATTCATCAGCATAGTCAGTTATCCTGAAGAACCATTGTTTCAGCTGCTTTATCTCGACATTTGTATCCTCATGCCTCCAGCATTTTCCGTTATGGACCTGCTCATTAGCCAATACTGTCCTGCATTTGGGGCACCAGTTAACGGGTGATTCCTTCTGGAAAGCTATGCCTTTTTCAAACATTTTAAGAAAAATCCACTGGTCCCATTTATAATATTCAGGGGAATGTGTCTCAACAGTTCTTGACCAGTCATAACTAATCCCAAGGGATTTCTGCTGGACCATGAAATTCTTTATTGCCTTTTCAGTATATTTTCTGGGGTGCTCTTTTTGTTTTATGGCTGCATTTTCCGCCGGTAACCCCAAAGAATCATATCCCATAGGGTGTAAAACATTATAACCCTGCATCTTTTTGAACCTTGAGATTATATCCCCCACAATATAATTAAATGCATGACCCATGTGCAGTCCGGAGCCTGATGGGTAGGGGAACATTACGAGAACATAGTACTTTTTTTTGTTTTTGTCTTTCTTAACCTGAAATAATTTCTTCTTATCCCATCTGTCCTGCCATTTCTTTTCTGTCTTTTTGAAATCTGTCATAAGGAAATAAAAAACACTTTTGGTTTTTAAATGTTTTCTTGTTAAAATCGTTTGAAGAGAAATTAAAGTAATAAATTTTTATAACTTTGTTTATTATTTTTATTAGAAAAATAAGGTTTTCAAAGTTTATTTTAAACATTCTAAAGAGAATTTAGTTATTGATGAATTGATTCTTTTTTTTATTTTATCTACTAAATTACCTATTTCTTCTTTACTTTTTAATTTATACCCAGTAATCTCTCTTCTTAGACTAGATATTTCTGCTTCCATTTCTCTATATAAATGAGCATCTTCTTTTTCAAAATCTATCAAAAACTCTATTATTTCTTCTGGATCGCAATCTGAAATTTTTCTAAGAAGGCTATTATAAATTCTATTATATTCTATTACTTTAGGATTTCCAATTTCCATTTCCTCTTGGCTTGGTTTATAATCATATTCAGCCAATTTCTTTATATCTCCTAAAATATCTTTCATATCATAACTCCTTGTTCCTATTGAATAATAGTTAACTTATATATAAAGGTTTTCTTAAAAATGGCTTTAATGAAAAACCCATATTGCGGTTACCAAAGCCCCTGTTAAAATCAAAAAATTTATATATCTTGTGTGCTTAATGTTTTCAAAAAGAGGTGTGTTGAACACATCTCAGATTCATTTCTGGGATTATTATTAATTTAATTTTTAAAAAAGGTGGTAAAATGGCTAATAATAAAAGAAAAAAATCTAAGAATGGAAAAAAGAACGGAAATAAATCCAGAAAAAATAATCCCGGAAAAAAAGATAAGACATGGCTTTTTATTCTTACAGGTGTTCTGGTTATTGCTGCTGTAGCAATAGTTATACTTAACCTTAACCTGCCTTTAACAAAAGAAGAACTGGCTGCGAGAGTTAACGGAAGGGAGATTACAATGCAGGAGTTGGATGAGAGTTATGGAAGGCTTTCACCCATATACCAGTCATTATTGGGGAAAAAAGGGCTGCTTGATGAGTTAATCAACCAGCAGCTGTTTATTGAAGAGGCATATTCCAGGAATATGACTGTCAGTGAGCAGGAACTTAATACTACCATATACCTTTTTATGATCAACAACCTGATGAACCTTACAGAATTGCAAGATGCATTGGATGAGGAAGGGATGACAATGGATGATTTCAGGGAGGTATATACAAAGAAAATACTTATCGATAAGCTGTTTTCAGAAGTCTTAAAGGATATCAATGTTACTGATGAGGAAGCAGAGGAGTATTATAACCAGAATTCAGACTTGTTTAATGTATCTTATGAAAATGTTTCTGAAAACATAAAAATGTTCATCGAGTCCCAGAAACAGCAGCAGGCAATTACAGAATTCATAAATAAATTAAGGGAAAAAGCAGATATTGAGATTTATCTTGAAGATGAAACTGCCGGCTATGAAATAGTGAATATCACAGAAAATGAAACCATAGCTGATGAAACTCTGATAAATGAAACTGCTGAAGAGAACATCACAGTGGTTAATGTCAGTTTTGAAAACATAACCACAGAAGAAAACATAACCAATGAAACTGCTGAAGAATTCGGGGAGGAGATTATAGTAGAAGAGGAACCTGCGGAAGAAACAACAGAGGAGACAGAAGCTGAGGATTTAGCAGGATTTGCAGAATGTCTCGCAGAGAAAGGGGCTGTCTTATATGTCTATGACAAAAACAACGTAGACCAGATAGAGATGTTTGAGGGATTCTTTGACAGATACCTTCAGTTTGTTGATTGCAAGGTCGAGGAAAACCCGCAGATACAGAAAGAAGTTTGTGATGATGCCAATGTAAAGGGATATCCCACATGGATTATAAATAATGAGATATACAAAGGCGAGCAGACACTTGATGACTTATCAAGGATAAGCGGCTGTGGTCTGAATTAATCTTTTTCTTTTATTATTTTTATTTATTTTCTTTTATTATCTATTTAAAGATTTTTTATTATCTATTTAAAGATTAATAGTGTATTTAGAATTAGTTTAATTTTTATTGTAATCTAAGTTCTTTGTTGTTTTCAAGAATAAAGACATTCTTCCCTTCCTTATAGCCTTCTTCCTCTGCAAGCTCAACAAATTCCTCTGATGTTTCAAGGTCAGAGTGTGAAGGAAGCAGTATCTCGGGTTTTATCATTTTTATAAGGTCCCTATGGTCTTCCCTTGATGCATGGCCTGACACATGGACATCTGTGAATATCCTTACCCTTTTTATTTTCAGTGCTCTTTCTATTCTTTTCCTGTTTTCTATGTTTGTTGCAGTTGGTATGGTTGAGCATGAAAATACCACAAAATCTCCCGGGGAGAAATTAAACCATTTTTCAAATACTGTTCTTGCAAGTATTGCTTTTGGTTCCCCCTGATTTCCAGTCATAATTATAAGATATTTTTCAGGTTTCTTCAGCTTTTCAAGGAATTTTTTAATCCTTTTGCTGTATTTTACAATCTCTGTTTTATCCTCGAAGTCGATTATATTTGCCTTTTTTCCTGCATGGATGTATTTTGCAAGAGACCTTCCGAGGAATACAGGCTTCCTTTTCATCTTTTTGCTGCATTCAACAATACTTTTTAATCTTGCAAGATGGCTGGAAAATGTAGTCACAATAACAGCCTTTTTTTGAGTATCGCTGTTCAGCAATACTTCCTCAAGCAGTTCCTTGGCTATCATCTCTGAGGATGTTTTATGTGGGGTGTCTGCATACAAAGAATCAACAATCAGGGCTTTTATTTTTCCCTTTAATTCTTTAAGCCTTTTGATATTGGATATTTTGCCTAATGTGGGAGTCTTGTCAAATTTAAAGTCATTTGAATAAAGGACAATCCCATAAGGTGTGTGGACTGCCAGCATAGATGTCTGGGGGCACGAGTGGGCTATCTTTATGAATTCAACACTTATCTTATCACTTACTATCATTTTGCTGTTTACAGCATGTGCTATAAGCTTGTTAGGGAGAGTAATATCATCATCTTTGAGTATGGCTTTCAGGACCTCTATTGAGAATCTTGTTCCGTGTATAGAGCATTTAAACCTGCCTGCAAGATAAGGAAGTGCCCCTATATGGTCCAGGTGTGCATGTGAAACAAATATGCCTTTTATTTTTTCCCTGTTTTTTTCCAGAAAAGCAGTATCAGGAAGGGCTTTTGCCTTTATCAGCTCTCTTGGGTTTGCTTTGATAACATCCTCGTCTTCTGTGTACTTTATATAGTTTTCAATATGCAGCCCCATATCTAATATAATTATCTCATCATCCACCTGCACAGCAGTGCAGTTCTTTCCTACTTCCCTGTATCCCCCTATGGGGATTATTTTTAACATTTTTACAATAAGAAAAAAACTAAGATTTAAAAATCTTTAGTATTTTATATATTAATTATTCTGAAATCCCCTTTCATTCCAGAAGCAAGGTATTTTATATTATTGATATTAAAAGTTTTCATTGATAATTTATGATGATGTCCCCCTATAACTAATCTGGGTTTTATCTTTTCAAAATATTTCCTTATTTTTTTATGATATTCTCCTATAGGCAGTTCATGCATTATTATAACAGAATCTTTATCTGGTTTTAATCTCTTTATATTTTCAATAACCTCTTCAGGGGTATAGATATATAATCTTTTTACAGGAACTTTTTCAGGCAGTATCATGCCACCGTGCCCTATAAATTTTATATTATCTATTGTTTTTTTCTTTAGATGCAAATCATTAATATTTGAAAGCCTGGTTAATTTCCTGTAAAATTTTATTATTTCATGATTTCCTACAACTATGTTTATCTTGTTTTCTTTAAAGAAGTCAGGGATATTATTGTTTTCTGTTATGCTTTTATTAAGCTCTTTTTCATGTTTTCTGAATATTTTATTTAAATCATCCATGTTTATTTTTTTATCATAAAATTCAATAAGATTATTCCCGATAATCCTGACAAATTCTTTTTGAGTATATAGGTCGCCAAGAAAAAACAGGTTCTTTTTTCCTTTTAATTTTTTCAGAACATCAAAATCATCATGCAGGTCTGAAAATACTATAATTTTCATTTTTATATTTCAAAAAGTGAATATTTTTATAATTTATGTTTTTATACAAATATATGAGGTATTATTGCTTATATTAAACTATAAATTTTTTTATATATTTAATATTAATAACTAAATAGTGACAACAAAACCGAAACATTTATAAACAAACTATCATTTTATCACTTTGAAGACAATCCAAAAGTTTATAAATCAGGTTGTTTTCACACAATTAATAAAATTATGTTCATGCATAATCTGTAAAGGAAAAATAAACTTTACAGTTCAGCCCATCATGAGAGTAACTTGGGGGAGTTATTGATAAAATATCAAGCAATGATCCTTAAGAGTTAGTGTAATGGGCAACAATTTCATAATCAAAAAGTTTCAGAAAAGAACAGAATGCTTTTCATATTCATTTCATTATATATTTGTTAAGAAATGTAAAAAAATATAATAAAAAATTAAATTTAAAATAAAAATATATTAAGGCATTCTTGTTCTGGGTAAAATTTGAATATAAAGCAAAAATCAATTGTTATAATGATTATTGATTCAAAGAACAAACTGAATAAGCCAAAAATCTTGTTTAGTTAAAAACCTGTTTCTGAAATTTTTTGGAAATTATGAACATAAAAATTATGAACATAAAAACAAAAATAATAATTAAATCGAGGTGATTTAAATGGGAAAAATAAATCCAGTTTCAGCAAAATATTTTATACATGCTGAAATTGAAATTAAAGGGGTTGTTGACAAACCCGACGTTATTGGAGCTATATTCGGTCAGACCGAAGGATTATTAGGCTCAGAATTGGAATTAAGAGAATTACAGAAATCAGGAAAGATAGGAAGAATTGAAGTTGAGTTAGATACAAAAGTAGGAAAAACCACAGGAACAATTAGCATACCTTCAAGTCTGGACAAGGCAGAAACCGCAATAGTGGGAGCTGCTTTAGAAGTAATTGAAAGAATAGGTCCATGCAAGTCAAAAGTCAATGTTACAAAAATAGAGGATGTAAGGGTCAGTAAAAGAAAGTTTGTTACAGAAAGGGCCAAAATCCTCCTTAAGAATCTTATGAATGATTCAATGCCTGATTCACAGGAATTAGCAGATGATGTTGCTTATTCTGTAAGAATGATGGAAATTGTAGAATACGGCAAAGAAAGGCTTCCTTCAGGACCTTTTGTAAAGGACAGTGATGAGATTATAGTTGTTGAGGGAAGGGCAGATGTTTTGAATCTGCTGAAATACGGCTTTAAGAATGCCATTGCTATGGAAGGGACAAATATACCCCGGGCGATAATTGACTTATGCAGGGAAAAAATTGTCACAGTCTTTGTTGATGGCGACCGTGGAGGAGACCTTATAATAAAGGAACTTTTAGGAACTACAGAGATAGATTTTGTTACCAAAGCTCCTGACGGAAAGGAAGTTGAGGAATTAACAAAAAAAGAGATACACAAGGCAATGAGGGCAAAAATAACCTCAGAGCAGGCAGAGATGGACCTGAAAGGTTTGAAAACAGAGACTAAAGCTACTAAAGAAAACAAAGAAAGGTCATTCAGTCCTTCGTCTTCGTATAATAAGACAGCAAAAAGCTCAAGGCCTTTTTCAAGAAGAAGACCAGATACAAGAGGAAAACCTATGCATTCAAGGCATAATGATTCTTCTTCAAAATCTTCAAGAAAAAACGTGAGGAATCCGACCAAGGATGAGAAATCAAAGTTTAAGGATTTGCTGGAGGATTTAATAGGGACAAAAGGCGCTTATGTGCTGGATAATGATTTGAATGTTCTGGGGAAAGTGCCTATTTCAGAGCTTAAGAGCACACTGGAAAATCTTGAGGAAGTTTCAGCTGTTGTTTTAGATGGCTCAATAGACAGCAAGTTAGTAATGCCTGCAGAGAAGGCAGGAGTGGATTTTATCATAGGGATGGAGAATAACATGGATAAGGCCAAGACCAAGGTTTATATAATTACAGAAGAAGAGCTTGGAAAGTAAAACTCCCTGAGTTAAAATTAGCTTAATATTTTTTTTATTTTTTCAATTTTTTTTTAAAATTCAGAAATCATATCTGTTGTCCAAATTCCAATATTGAATTTGTACACTATGAATCAGAGATTCAGGTTTCTGTAATTTTTATTTATTTTCTTTGTTTTTTACAATTTCTTTTAATTTTTCAACAGATTCAGGATTTTGCAATGTTGAGGTATCACCGACTTCTTCTCCTTTGAGTAAACTTTTTAAGATTCTTCTCATAATCTTTCCTGACCTTGTTTTAGGCAAGCTTTCAACAAAATAAAATCCCTTGAGCTTTGCTATGGGTCCTATGCTTTTTACAACCATATCCTGTAATTCTTTTTCAAGTCTTTCTTTATCTTCTATTTCTCCTTTTGTTATGACAAAAGCTATGGGGACTTCCCCCCTTAATTCATCAGGTCTTCCGATAATGGCTGCTTCATTTACTTCCCTGTGCTTGTCAATTACATTTTCCATTTCCCCTGTGCTTAACCTATGGCCTGCTACTTTTAAGACATCATCAAGCCTTCCTATAATCCTGAACCTTTTTCCATCATCCTGATAAGCCCCGTCGCCGCTGAAATAATATTTATCATGTTTCCAGTAAGTGTTTTTATATCTTTCAGGGTTTTTCCAGACTCCTCTCAGTAATCCGGGTGCAAAAGGTGATTTCTGTACTAAATATCCCTGCTCTCCAGTTTTTACCTCATTACCATCTTCATCTATTATGGTGTGTCTTGTTCCCGGAAAACTATTGCCTGCCCAGGCAGGTATAAAAGGACCAACACCAGGCAAAGAATTTATCATATTGCTGCCTGTTTCAGTTTGCCACCATGTATCAACTAAAGGGCATTTTCCCTTTCCTATGGATTCAAAATACCACAGCCATGTTTTCTGGTCTATGCACTCGCCCACTGTTCCAAGAACCCTCAGAGAATTCATCTCAAATTTTTCAGGTATTTCCTTGCCGTGGCTCATCATCAGCCTTAAGGCAGTAGGTGCAGTATAGAATACATTGATATTATGCTCTTCTATTATTTCCCAGGGCCTTTCAGGATTTGGCCAGTCGATTAACCCTTCAAACACTACACTGGTTATGCCGTTTAAGAGAGGCCCGTAGCAGACATAACTGTGCCCTGTAACCCAGCCTACATCTGAAGTGCACCACATCACATCATTCTCATGCAGGTCAAAATTCCATTTGGAAGTCCAGTATGCCTGTGTTATATATCCTCCAGTATCATGCATTACTCCTTTGGGCTTTCCTGTTGTCCCGCTGGTATATAATAAGAAAAGAAGGTCCTCTGATTTCATTTCAGCAGATTCACACTCCTTATCTGCTTTTTCCAGCTGCTCATGCCACCATAAGTCCTTTTCTATTATTTCTGTTTCATTTCCTGTTCTTTTTACAACCAGAACCTTTTTTACATTTGTATCTTTGATACCCTCATTGGCTTTTTTCTTTAAATCCTCAATTTTGCCTTTTCTGTAATAACCATCTGAAGTAATCAGGACTTCTGAGCCCCCGTCTTTTAATCTGGTGTTAAGGGCTTCGGCTGAATAGGCTGAGAATACAACAGAATGTACTGCACCGATTCTTGCGCATGCTAACATAGATATAACAGCTTCAGGTATCATGGGCAGGTATAATGTGACAACATCCCCTTTTTTTACACCTAAAGACTTTAAAACATTGGCTGCTTTATTGACCTCTTCATATAATTGCCTGTAGCTGAACTTTTTAGCACTTTCCTCTTTTATTTCAGGAACCCATATCAATGCTGTCTTATCCCCTTTATTCTCAAGATGCCTGTCAAGGCAGTTATATGCTGCATTTGTGGTTGCGCCTATAAACCAGTTAAAGTCAGGAATATTTTCTTCATAACCTTTATCCCATTTTTTAAACCAATTTATACCTTCAGAAGCTAAATCTTCCCAGAATTTTATCGGGTCTTTATCTGCTTTTTCATAGATTTCAGGGTCCTTAATCCATGCTCTTTCTTTGATTTCATCTGAAGGCCAGAAAAATATCCTGTCCCCTTCTTCTGTTTTTTTTAATCCTGATTTTTCCATTATTTATCACCTCAAATTTTTAATCTTAAGCATTAAAATAAAGGGAAAAAAACGAGTGAAACAATAGTCATTAATTTAAGCAGGATATTCAGGCTTGGCCCGGCACAATCCTTCAGTGGGTCGCCGACAGTATCACCAACCACAGCCGCGCTATGCCATGGCGTGCCTTTTTTGTTTTCAATATCCTCAATATATTTCTTTGCATTATCAAGGGCTCCTCCTGAATTTGCCATTGTTACAGCAAGTACAAAACCAGTGCTGATGCTTCCTGCAAGAAATCCACCAAGGGCAGCTTTACCCAGGGAAATCCCTATTATTATTGGAAAAAATACAGCAAGCAATGTAGGCAAAGACATTTTTTTCAGAGCTGAGTCAGTCACAATTGAGATGCATCTTTTGTAAAGGGGTTTTTCTCCTTTTTGTATTCTTTCCTCAAACTGCTTTCTTGTTTCTTCAATCACTTTTGCTGCAGTGGAACTTACAGCTTTTATTGTCATTGATGAGAATATAAATGGTATGACCGCCCCTATAAGAAGGCCTGCGACAACATTAGGATTTGTTATGCTTATTGTTTCCAAGCCTATTTTTTCTGAATAAATCACAAATAATACAAGTGCAGTAAGGGCAGCTGAGCCTATTGCAAACCCCTTGCCCAGGGCTGCAGTTGAATTGCCTATTGCATCAAGCCTGCTTGCCCTTTCTTTTGTCTTTTTCCCCAGTTTGGCCATTTCTGCAATGCCTTCAGCATTATCAACAACAGGCCCATAACTGTCAACAGCAAGTGTAATTCCGAGAGTGCTTAGCATGCCCACAGCAGCTATTGCAATCCCATAGATGGATGCAAAATAATATGAAACTAAAATTGAGATTGACACGACTATAATAGGTATGAATGAGGACAGCATTCCCTGCCCAAGGCCCGCAAGTACAGCAGTGGCAGCGCCTGTTTTTGCTTCTTTTACTATTTCTCTTGTAGGGGAAAAATTATAAGATGTATAATATATAGCAATAAACCAATCCTGTAAGTATACAGTAAAATAATTCTATCTGGAACAATGCTCTTATAATTATGAATGAAAAGATAACCATTAATGCAGAAGATATTATTATCCCTTTTGTCAATGCATTCTTGCCTTTTACAAAAGGTATTGTGAGTATAGAGCTAAAAACCCCGAGAGAGGCTATAACTAAAGGAAGTAATGAATTAAAGAATGCCCCTGCAACAGAGCCTATTGCTATTGCTGCTATGATAGCATCAGAATAGCTTTCAAAAAGGTCAGCACCCATTCCTGCCACATCACCCACATTATCTCCAACGAGGTCTGCTATAACAGCAGGGTTTCTTGGGTCATCCTCAGGAAGTTTCTTTTCCACCTTGCCGACTAAATCAGCGCCAATATCAGCACTTTTAGTATATATCCCGCCGGCTACTCTTGCAAATAATGCAATGCTGCTTGCACCAAATCCAAATCCAAATAAAATAGATGCATCTTCAAAAATATAAAATAATACAGTTATTCCCAGAAGGCTGAGGCCTATTACTAAAAAAGACATAACAGAGCCGGAAAAGAATGCTATTTTCATTCCTCTTTCCTCAGATTTTTCACATGCCCATGCAGTCCTTCCATTTGATTTGGTGGCTGCTGTCATTCCTAATCTTCCTGCGAGTGCTGAGAACAATGCCCCCAGTATAAAAGCAATAATAAGATGAAAAGAATGGAGTGTGAAAAATATTATAAAACAAAAAGAAACAACAAAAATTGCAACACCTATATACTGCCTGTTAAGGAAAGTGGTTGCGCCTTCCTGTATTAATAATGAAATATTTTTTACCTCTTTTGTCCCCTGGTCCTGTTTTAGCAGATATACTAATAAGCCTATGGAAACTAGGAAAGAAAGAATAATACTCAGGTAGATTATAGATAACATTTTTTATAAATCTCTTTTATAATTTTAATATGCTCTTTATTTTTAAATATTTCTATTTCAAAATTTAATATGTTTTGCTCTGTTATTTTGCTCTGTTATTATAAGATACCAAAAACTATTTATATTACCTTCATAAAAATAAAATAGAGTAAAAAGAGGTTGAAAAACAAATGCAGAACATCTTTTATGACATTGCCCTGATTATAATTGTTGCTACAATAGGAGGATATATAGCAAAAGTTCTCAGGCAGCCGTTAATACCGATATATATTATTGTAGGCATAATCCTTGGTCCTGTTTTGGGGTTGATTACAGATTCTAATGTTATATCCACATTGTCTGAACTGGGAATTGCTTTCCTTTTGTTTATTGTGGGCCTGGAGCTGGACTTCAGCAGATTAAGGGAAATCGGCTCTATTGCCACCTTTGGCACAATAATGCAGTTTTTGATTATGTTTATTATAGGTTTTTTTATAAGTTTAGGCTTGAATTATAATTATATTATTTCTGTTTATATAGGGTTATTTGTTGCTTTCAGCAGCACCATGGTTGTTGTGAAGCTGCTTTCGGACAAGAAGGAGCTTGAGACCCTGCATGGAAGGATTGTTGTGGGTATTTTGATTATGCAGGACATCCTGGCAATTTTTGCATTGACTATATTATACAGGATAAATGAATTCAGTGCTTTTCCTATTCTGGGGTCAATATTCAAGGCGTTGTTAATAATTATAGGGGCTGTTCTGCTAAGCAAGTTTATATTCCCAAAAATATTTGAGAAAGCAGCAGATACACAGCAGTTGTTGTTTCTTGCGAGCTTAACTGTATGCTTCCTTTTTGCAGTCCTTTTTAATTACATAGGATTTTCCATAGTTGTGGGGGCATTTATTGCAGGAGTAACTTTAGGTAACCTGCCTTATAATTTTGAGATAATCGGCAGGGTGAATCCTTTGAAGGACTTTTTTTCAGTCTTGTTTTTTGTTTCCATAGGATTGCAGCTGATGTTTTCAGAATTAAAGAGAATAATAATTCCTTTTCTGATTTTTTCTTTTGTTGTATTATTAATTAAGCCTTTTATTACTATCATTATCTGCAGCCTTTTTGGCTATAAAAAAAGAACTTCTTTTAATTCATCCATATCACTGGCAGAGGTTTCAGAGTTTTCACTGATAATAGCTGTGCAGGGTCTTGCCCTCAACCATATAAACCAGCATATATTCTCCCTGATATTATTTGTAGCCATCTTTACAATGTCTGTTGCCTCTTATTATATAAAGTTTGACAACTGGCTCTATTATAATATAGGAAGCAAGTTCAGGTTTATAGAAAAGATAAACCCCAATAAAAGGGAGCTTGTTTCTTCAGGAGAAAATTATGATTATAGCTGGGTTCTTATCGGGGCTGACAGGATAGGATACTCAATAATGAACCATTTTAAGAATAAAAATGAAAAATTTATTGTTGTTGATTTTAATCCTGATGTCATAAGAAGGCTGAATGAAATGGGTACGCATTACATTTACGGGGATATTGCTGACCCTGAAATTATTGAAAGATTAAACTGGACTCATGTCCACACAATTATAAGCACTGTTCCTGGCAGGGAGGAAAACCTTCTGCTTATCAAAAAAGTAAGGGAAATAAATCCTGACATCAAAATCATGGTTACTGCCTCTTTTGTAGAGGATGCATTATCCCTATATGATGCAGGGGCAGATTATGTTATACTGCCTCATTTTCTTGGCGGGGAGCATGTTTCTGTTTTACTGGAAAGTGTTTCAAATAATCTTGATAAACTCATAGATACAAAATTAGGCCATATAAAAGAGCTTAAACTTAGAAAAGGTTTACACAAAAAGCATAAATAATTAATTATTGATTAACATAATAGGTATTAAAAAAAATTTGTTTTGAAAAAATACTGCTTCGCTTACCACAACCACACATTAAACTATGGGAACGTGGTAAGCTTCGTCTGGCTATGCCATGATTGCCTTTGGCAACCAATGACATTCAAGGCACAGACGCACTTTTTCAAAACAAACAGGACAAAAAACAAATTTTATAAACAATAAACACCATAAAAAAATATTAAAAACCACTGAGAATAAAAATGTACAGATATGATGCTGGTGAAAGGCTTGTAAAATACGGCTTTATCAAGAAACAATATAATGACCTTTATAATTTTGATAAGGATAAACGCCATTACTTAAAAAAAGACAAGACAAATATAGATAAAAATCATGCAGACCAGGAATTTGCTGAAAACACATTATGGTTTGAGGAGCCTACAGGATTTCCTGAACCTGAAGCAAGATTCAGGATTATTATACAGGAGCCCAATATTTCAGTTGAGGATGTTTATTTCTGGATGATTGACCATCTGAGCTTTAGCTGGAAAATGGCTTATTTTGACAAGATAACAGATGTCTTTTCTGCAGCAGAGAGCAGTGCATTCTGGGGCGTTGCACAGCAGAGGATTGGCATGCAGCAGGATAAAGTAAGCAATTTCATGGCAGTCATAGGAAAGATGGTAAAAGAGCTGTTCCAGTTAGTCAGGGAAATAAGGATACTGAAGGAAAAGCTGGAGCATTATGATGACAGCATGAAAGGAGATGAGGCATCTGAAATTACATTAAAAGGCTATTGGATAGATATGGTCGAAGGCGGCTCTAAAAATCCTGCTTCAGTTTACGGCATGGCCAGGGAAGTTGGTTTTGCTACCCTGCCCGATTTGTTTTTTTCTGTGAATCCTGATAAAAAAGAAGATGTTGATAAGGAAGTTGATAAACTGGACTTTAACAGGAAAGTAAAAGAGGTGCTCAAAAGAAAATTAAAAGCATATATGGTTTGGAAAGATTCAACATACAAGGAGTTAAATACAAGGGAGAAATTCACCCTGAGATATCTAAGGCAGCATTGGGATGTCATAAAGATGTACATGAACTGGGTAAAGCCTTATCTGAGGAATATACAGAGAATGCAGATGAAAGAAAAACATATAAAAAGCGCTGACATCATAGGGGCTTTTGAGACTTCAGTCACAGAAATCGAGGTTTTGGCCAGAAGGCCGCATAAAAATGGCAAATTTGAGTCAGTTGTTCTGCTTAATCTTTTTTACAGAACATCTCCTACAATGAGCTATAATCAGGAATACCAGAAAGGCCCACTACATATGGGAACAGTGGAAGGAACCCTGAGGGCTTATGCATGGACAAATGAGCAGATTGAGATGTATGAGAAAATGAAAGATGAAGAGGATATGGAGCTTCTTAAGAGTATTGACAATTCTGTAAAGGCAGCAATGGAGGCTTTGGGTGAGGAGCTGGAGCAGTATCTTAAAGAGGCTGAAGCCAAAAAAGAAGAGCTTCCTGAATTAAAAGAAGAAAAGAAATTATCAAAAGCACTAAAAGAAACTACAGACCCTTTTCTTTCTGTATTCAAAGGCTTCGGGAGCTTGTTTGGTGCATTGATTCCCACAAAACAAAGTTCAAAAACCAAACTGAAAAATAACATGAGTGAGGCTAAAGGGCTTGCCAAGACAGCCGCATGGCAGACTTATAAGAATTTCAAGAAAAGCAGGGGACTGCTTCATTGGTCGTGATTTGTACCAAGGGATTTATTTTGATTTATTTTTATCTTTTTATAATTTTTTTGAATAATACTGGATAATATTATATAGCTTTAAAATGGTCAGGATAAAACAGGACAAAAATATGGAGATTAGTTCAGTTGAGGAGAAAATAAAGCAGCTGAAATCACTGGAAGAGAATACAAGGAAAGAGATTGACGAAACAAGAAATAAGATAAAACAGCTGGAAGAAGACAGTAAAAAGAAAGAATCACAGTTACTGGAAGCAGAGCACCTTATGGAAGACAGCATAGAGGAATTGGCAGAGGAAGAAGAGGAAGGATTAAAACAGCTTGAAGAATTGAGAAAAAAGAGAGAGGATATACTAAAAGAGACTCTTGGTTATTCAGGGAGTGAACTCGAGAATGCTGTCAAGGAAACTGAATCTAATAATAGTGCGAAAACAGGGCCCCAGTATGATATGCCTAAAGAAGGTCCTAATTTTTATCAGGGTGCAGATACAAATAATGAAGCAGGAGGAACTGTTTATGAGAATTATGAGGACAGGTGGACCCCCGAGGAAAAGAATCTCTATAATAACATCAAGGCAACACTGGGTGAGGAAATAATTGATAATCTGTCTTTGAGTTATAAAAAAAAGAAAAGCTATCCATAAAAATAAAAGGTTAGATTTTTAAACTTTAAATCATAAATATAACCCGGAAAAACCAATAAATAAAATATAAAATAATAATATAATAAAAAATGAAATTCAAAACAGGCTATTTTGGATCTATGGACAGGAACTATTATGAGGATAAAGATGAGTTTCCTGTTTCTTCTATAGGAACTACTGTGGCAGAAGGCCAGGGCTCAGGTGCTTTCAGGGACAGTGTACAGGGTGCGATAAGGAGGGGAGCATCAACAATAGAGCTTTCAGCCTCTCCTGAAGGTCAGCAGCAGGTTCCGGGAACAGGTTTTGAGTCATATGGCAGGGAGCAAAGGGAGGAGTTAAGGGAGCTTGCAAGGGCTAATGAGATAAATATAAACAGTGTGCATGTTCCTGCACAAAATGTCGGGAATCTTTCCGGCCTGGGGCAGAATGGATTTTCAGAAGAGATGAGAAAAACAGAAATGGATGAAGTCAGGAAAGGCATAAGGTTTGCAGCAGAAGCAGCACAGGGTGGAGCTGTTGTTGTTCACACAGGTGAATTTCCAAGGACTATAGAAGATGCCAGATGGAATAAGGACGGAAAATGGAAAGATTCTTTCGAGGCATATCCAGAAGAGAAGCAAAGGGCTATAAAATATCTTGTTGATGACAGGACAGGAGATATAATAAAGTCTGTAAGAAAAAGCCAGATTGTTACTGTCCCCAAATACAAGCGTAATTTAGATACAATGGATTATGTTGATGAAGAAGGCAATAATATAGATATAAAAAAAGACCCCCTGAAAAAGAAGATTGTCTGGAATTCTGAGCAGCAGAGGTTTGAGACAGAAACCAAGACATGGAAAGACATTGAGGAGGAATCAAAAAAATGGAACAAATACCATCCTCATGACATATTGACTCCTGAAGAATATTTTTTCAGAGAAACACTGGATGCACAGGAAGCTCAGACAAAGGGATGGACACTTTTTCATTCCCAGAAATATGAAGAGCAGAAAGAAAATGCCAAAAAAATAAAAAAGGCTCTGGATTTCTATAATAAGCTTGAGGATTCAATGCCTGAGGATGAAAAATGGAAGCTTATGAGACAGACCGGCCATGATTTAATGGGATTGATTCCCCCGGATACAAAATATCCTTCGGAAATACTGAAAAAGAATTTAGATGATATAAACCAGAACCTGATATATATGGAAGAGGGTGCAGCAGGTTATGAGGCCCAGGCAAAAGATATATCCCTGACAAGAGACCATGTAACAACAATAGAAAGATATGCAAAAGAAAAAAGTGTTGATTCATTATCTGATTTGGGAATAGAGGCAATGAAGCAGTCCAATAGTCCTGTTGTCAAAAAGGACATTTATATAGCTCCTGAGAACATATTCCCTGAAATGGGTTATGGTGCTCATCCTGAGGAATTAATAGATTTTATCACAGAAGCAAGGGAAGAAATGGCTGATAAGCTGCAGAGGAATTACGGCTATTCAAAATCAGGGGCTGAGAAAGAAGCCAAAGACCATATAAAAGCCACATTAGATACACAGCATATGGGAATGTGGAGGAAGCATTTCAA
Source organism: uncultured Methanosarcinales archaeon (assembly GCA_964594025.1). Classification (GTDB taxonomy): domain Archaea; phylum Nanobdellota; class Nanobdellia; order Woesearchaeales; family UBA9642; genus JAFGLI01. The sequence continues at coordinate 2,643 of CAZQLC010000003.1, read as the reverse complement.
AGCAAGGCCACAGGAAAATCCTGAGGATGTTGACAAACGGTTCAATAAGTGGTATATGGACCAGGTTGAAAAACTGGAGAAAGCCGGCATAATCGGAAATGTCCATGTTGTTGACGGCTATGGTTATGGCCATACACATATTCCTATGGGCCAGGGGGTAATGCCTGTGCAGAGTGCTGTTGAATATTTATTAAAGAAAGGCTATAAAGGAGCAATAAATTCTGAGGCTTATGGTGAAGGCCCAACAAGGCAGTTAACCAAGGTTTGGGAGGCAATGGGCAGCCCGGTATATAGTGTGGGAGCTTCTGTAGGTGGAGGAGGTTCAGGTCCAAGGTGGAGTGATGTGGAGCATTCTTATTTCGGAAGAACAGAGCCCCCAAGATATGTTTTCGGTTCATACAGCCCTTCAGAGGACTGGACTTTGTGGTCAGGAGTAAAAATGGAGTAATAAATAATAGGATATGTTTTAGTGAAACCCAGTTCTACTTCACTGACTTTAACCATATACTTTGTATATGAACAAAGTCAGTTCCGTCTGGCCATGCCATGATTGCCAAAAACAATCAATGCCATTCACGACACAGATGCCCAGGGTTTTACCAAAACCACATATAATAAAAAATTTTATAAACTTCAACAAATATTAAGAAATATCCTGTTTCAAAAGAGGTGGGGAATGGATTTCAAGGTTGAGAAAAGAGATATAGAAGACCATCATGCTGAGTATTCTGATAATGATATGGATATTGCATATAAGTTCTCAAAACAGCTCATAAAGGAAGCAAAAGGCTTTGCAAAAGCGATAGTATTGTTCGGGAGCACTGCAAGAAAAAACCTTGATGAAACAGAAAAAAAAGGAAGTAAAAAAGGCGGGGATAAGGAAAATAAACATGATGTTGATTTACTGGTAATAATTGATGACGTTTCCCTCATGCTTACAAGGGAAATCATGCAGACTTATGAAATCATAGTTGAAAATATTATAGCCAGGGTGTCCAAAAGACTGCATATAACAACCCTGAGGTTTTCAAGTTTCTGGGAATATGTAAGGGCAGGGGATCCTGTGGCTGTTAATATACTCAGGGATGGAGTTCCTTTGCTGGATACAGGTTTTTTTAATCCCCTTAAAGTCTTATTATATACAGGAAGGATAAGGCCTTCTCCTGAATCCATAAATAATTACCTTAACAGGGCCCCAAGAACACTGCATAATTCAAAGTGGCATATTCTTCAGGCAACAGTTGATTTATACTGGGCTGTGGTTGATGCTGCCCATGCAGCATTGATGAGCATAAATGAGGTTCCCCCAAGCCCGGCGCATGTTGCTGATATGCTGAATGAGAAAATGGCAAAACCAGGACTGATAGACAAAAAATATATTCATATTATGAAAGAGTTCTATCATATGAACAAAAATATAACTCATGGCGAGATTTCTCAGATTTCGGGCGAGGAATTTGATAATTATTTCAGTGATGCAGAAGACTTTGTTGAGGCTATGAAAAGTTTTGTTCTGAAATAATATTAATTATAAAATATTATATTCTTAATAAATAAAAACAGCAAACAAAAAAATAAAGGAGATTTTATGGCAGAAATAATAAAAAAAAGGTCTCAATGCAGCTTAATTCTTGAAAATAAAAAAGGTGAGATACTGCTTCAGTTAAGAGATAATAAGTCTACTATTCCTTATCCTGATTGCTGGGCAACTTTTGGGGGGCAGATAGAAAAAGGTGAAACTCCTGAAGAGGCAGTTATAAGGGAAACAGAAGAGGAAATAAATTATGACCTGAAAAACCCGGAATATTTTGGCAATTTTCCTTTTGAAAATTATAATATACATGTTTTTGTAAAAAAAGAGCCTTATTTAAAGATAAAAGGGCTGAATGTAAATGAGGGGCAAAGGGCAGGGTTCTTCTCCCTTGAAAAAATAAGGAAACTGAAATGCGCGTTCAATACTTTAGAGATTGCAGAGGCCTATTTTAAATTTAAAAAGAATCATAAAAACAAATAATGGGCTATAATTCTGCTATAGTTATATTATAAAAACAGGCTTTTTATTACCAAAGTGGCATAGCTTCCTTTTGGAAGAAAGAATTTTAATGACACATTATTTTTATTTTTACCCAGTTTATCTGTAAATTTATATTCAAGCTCACTTACTTCGGAAATAATATTTCTTTCTGAGCCCTCAGAGCTCAGGAAAGGAATTTCCCTTATTATAAAATCCCGTTGAATTAAGTTTTCTTTTTTCAGAATATCTGTAATAATATTCTTTATTTTAGTATTTTCAAAAACAGTGGAAAAACCAACAAGGGGAATTTTCATGTTTATATCCTGCCCAAGGGCTTTTTTAATCTTTTCAGGAGGTAAGAAAAACAGGAACTTCCCTTCTGAATATGTTATATAATAAAAATCCTCAATATCTTTGTTTATTTTGTCTTTGTAGATTGTTTCAATATATATCCTTAATGTTTCATTGAAAATATAAGACTGGAATGAATGTATAAATATAGATAATGTCTTTTTTGGAATTAAATTTAATGCTCCTACATAATCATTGGGTTTTTTCTCCAGATAATTTTTTATTTCTGTTTCATAACGCCCTCTATTTTTTAATATGAGGGAAACTGCTTTTTTATA
>CAZQLC010000002.1:18016-30995 GCA_964594025.1 uncultured Methanosarcinales archaeon | reverse complement strand
ATTTTTCCAGCCATTCAACCTCTTTTTTATCCAGTTCCAGAAAATTAGAAATATTTTCAGCCTGTTTTTTGTTTTCCTTAAATATTTTCTTTAGATAAGGAACTGTACTCTGCAAAGCCTCTTTTGATGAGCAGTGTGTCTTATCAGCAATCTTTGCACTGATTTCCTTCCTCTGCTGGTAGCTCCTGTTTGCCTGCCATATTTTCAAAGGCCTCATGCTTCTTGCATAACTCACAAACTGTTTATATCTCTCTTCTTTTGAAAGTGCAATCCCGGCAGTCAGTAAATTATATATATAAACATAATACCTGTAATACTGCCATCTTTTTATCCTGCCATAGAAAACATCTGCTTTGCTCAGATTATCAAAACCTTTAGCCAGATCATTTGGTTTTGTATATTCTTTAGATAAATTATTCTCAACCCATAAAAATATATCTTCAAGGTCATTATCAACATCATCAAAAGCCCCAAGAGCAGTCTCTGGGTTTGTTGTCTTGAAAACTTTTTTCAGGGCATTGAATATGGATTCCTTTTGTTTTCTCTGGTCCAGATTAATCAAAGAGTCATCTGTTAATATTCCGTCTGTTGTCAGAACCTGAAGGTCATTTACAGCAGCCCTCATATCCCCTCCGCACTGCCTTGCAAGCTGCTTTAAAACAGAATCCTTGTATTTTATATTCTCTTTTTCACATATTTTTTTAAGATAATTATAAACAGACACATAAGAAAGGGCATGAAACTCTATTAATCTGCATTTTTTTCTTAAGCTCCTTAGTTTCTGTGTAAAAATATCATTGGCGGTTAATATCAAAGGATAGGTTAAATTTTCAGTCAGTTTCACTATTGAGCTTATCCCTCCCCTGTCCTGATGCCCGGAAAGGCCGTCTATCTCATCCATTAATATTATCTTTCCTTTTGAAAACAGGGCTTTCTGCTCCAGGGCAGGCTTTATTATACTCTCTATAGAAGACTTGTTTCTTATGTCTGAGGCATTAAACTCAATCAGGTCATAATCATATTCCTTTGCCAGAGCATATACTGAAACTGTTTTTCCGTTTCCCGGAGGGCCGTATAATAGCAGAGCATTTCCTTTTCCCGGCCTGAAATTCTCTATATATTCCTTTAAATCAGAAATAGCTTTGTTCTGGCCTTTAACTCCGTTAAGGGTTTTCGGGGCATATTTTCTTATCCATGGCTTGCTCATATTAAAAAGGGAATATGCTATAGTTTTTATTTTTATTGGTATAATTGGCTTTATTGAAACTCTGGACGTCTGTGCCGTGAATGTCATTGGTTGCCAAAGGCAATCATGGCATGGCCAGGCGGAACTGACTTTGTTCATATATGAAGTATATGGTTAAAGTCAGTGAAGTAGAACAGAGTTTTATCAAAGCCTTAGTTTGGAAAATTTTATATAATAACCTGACTTTAAATGAAACATGAAAGAAACTGAAATAAAAATCCTTGAGATTGATAAAAAATCTATTGAAGACAAAATAATGGAGCTTGGAGGCAAGAAGGTATTTGATGATTATATCCACACAGTGGTATTTGACTTTAAAAATAATCTTCTGAAGAAAAATAAAAACCTGTTAAGATTAAGAAAAGAAGGAGATGAATATTATATTGTCTTCAAGAAAAATGAAGAAAAAAAAGATGTAAAAACCGCAAATGAGATTCATGTAAAAATATATGACCTTGAGAATATAAAAAATATATTCAATAATATAGGGTTATTTGTTGTGGAAGAAAACAAAAAACACAGAACCAGCTATAGAATTGAGGATGTGAGGTTTGATATTGATGAGTTTAAAGGTGACTACAGCCATATCCCTGCTTTTATTGAGATAGAATCAAACAATATAAAAAAGATTTACAGATATGCTGAAAAATTAGGGTTTAAAAAAGAAGACTGCAGGCCGTGGAACTTCTTTGACCTGAAAAAACATTATTCTTAATTTCATTAATCAAAAAATATAAATATCTCTTCAGACATATTATTGTATTAAAATGAAAATGACGCCAACTGAAATGAGGTTTTTCAGAGAAAAGGTTATCAAGGAATACAAGGAAAGAACTGAGAAGAAAACGAAGAAAAAATCCCCTTATGACATGTTTGTTAAGAATATCAGGGGAATTGTGCCTATAAACATAGCTGTTGGTTTAACAGCATCCATTGTTGTAGGGTTATGGCAGGGATGGGACTCATTAGTTTACCTTCTGCTTACGGGCGTAATATGGATTACATTAATATCAACACTTATATCTGCCCTTTTGAAAACAAAATAAAAGGAAAAAATTTATATATTCTTTTTAATATCTTTTAATAAAATGAAAGCTGCCGGAAAAAATAATCTATTGAATGTTGTTTTAGTAGTCTTGGTTCTGGTAGTTGTTTTAGTGCTGTAAAGCCTTTGTTGTTTCTTGGCTTTGCAGGGTGAAAAAAACAAATAGATGATTCTGTAAATGCCTCGGGATGACAGGGACATAAAAGGTGATAAAAATGACAGTTGTATTAGAAGATATAAGTAAAATACCTAAAGAAAAAAGAGACGAACTAAATAAAATCATAGAAGATACAATAACAAAAAATGAAAATAAAGAAAAATTCAGGGAAAATATTAATGTGTTGATGGAAGAATATTGTATGGGTGATTATTTAGTGAATATTATAAACTCAGGATATGATGATGAAGAACTTAAAGAAATAGGGTTTGAAAAACAATCTCTTTTTGATGAAAATAATAAGGAATTTTTGGGTTATAAAACAATCAGAGGAACACTATTGTTCAGAAAAACTGAGAAAGACAATGGAAAATACTCAAAATATTGCATTAAAATCTGAAAACAGAGATAAATCAGAAAAAACAATATTTAAATAAAATAATATAAATATAATAAAAAATGAAAAACAAATATCTCTTATGGACTCCAAGAATCCTGGCAATAGTATTTGCTGTTTTCATAAGCCTGTTTGCATTTGATGTTTTCGTGGAAGGCTATGCATGGTATGCAGCAATATTGGGATTTCTCATACATTTAGTTCCTACATATTTAGTGATAATTGCTTTGTTAATAGCATGGAAATGGAAAAAGGAATTAATCGGCGGAATTATCTATATTCTTCTGGGACTTTATTATATAATCATGACCTGGGGAAAAAGCGAGTTAGGAATTGCAATATTAATAATATCAGGCCCTGTTTTTATTATAGGAATACTATTTATAATTAACTCATTTTTAGAAAAGAAAAAATAATTATTTCTTGTTTTTCTTTTGTTCTTTCATCCATACTGTTGTCTGAGGGAAAGGTATTGTAATTCCTTTCTTGTCAAATTCCTCTTTTATAGCTTTTATAGTATCAAAATATACATCCCAATAATCCTCTTTTTTCACAGAAGGCCTTACTCCTATATTAACAGAACTGTCTCCAAGATCTTTAACAACAACCTGAGGAGCAGGGTCCTTTAAAACCCTCTTGTCTTTCTTAAGAATAGTTTTTATTATCTTGATTGCTTTTCCAATATCATCAGAATAGCTTATTCCCACATCCAGACTGAATATCTTTCTCACAGGATTGCCTGTAAGGTTTTGTATTACATCTCCCCATATCCTGCTGTTGGGTATTGTTATTTTTACACCGTCAGGGGATTTTAATGTGCAGGCAGCCATTCCTATCTTTTCAACACCCCCCACAATATCACCTATTTTTATCCAGTCATTAACCTTAAACGGCTTATGGAATAAAATAAACAAACCAGAAACAAGATTGCCCAGGGTATCTTTCAGGGCAAAACCTATAACAAGGCCTGCAATTCCAAGGCCTGCTATCAAACCCGAGACATTAACACCAAAAACAGCGAGAATAATAACAAAAAGAACAGCACCCAATGAAAGGTTCAGAATATTTTTTATAAAAACCCTCAATGATTTATCCCCTATGTCTTTTGAGAAAATACGCTGTATTATCTTTCTTGTTATTTTTATAACAATTAATCCTATTACCAAAACAACAGCTGCCTTTATAATCTTTGGAAGCCAGACAGAATTAAATGAAGCAATCTCCTCCATCAAATTATTTTTTGAAAAAAACTCAGTTATTATTTCAAACATCTAAAACCCCTCTTAACTATAATAAAAAAACAATTCTATAAAAATGTTTTGTTTATAAACAAAATCTTTTTAAATATAAATACTGAAATAAAAACAATGAAACATCCTTTTAAGATAGGATTGAGCTTTGGATTAACATCTGCAATAATAACAACTCTGGGTTTGATGGTGGGGCTGCATTCTGGGACCCATTCCAAAACCGTAGTCATGGGAGGTATTATTACAATAGCCATAGCAGATGCTTTTTCAGATGCTTTGGGAATACATATTTCAGAAGAATCTGAGAACAGATACAGCCAGAAATATATATGGCAGGCAACAGTTTCGACATTTTTCTATAAGTTTATTTTCGCTTTGTTATTTATCATACCTATTCTTATTGTGAACCTTGAGACTGCTATTTTAATAAATATAATATTCGGATTAACATTATTAAGCCTGTTAAGCTATTTCATAGGCAAGAAAGAGAAAACCAGGACATGGAAGGTTATTGCTGAGCATCTGACAATAGCAATAGTCGTCATAATAATAACCCATTTTATAGGTGACTGGATTTCAACTGTTTTTACAGTTTAATTAATTATCAAAAATAAACAAATCTTCTGTTTTTACAATAAAACTTTTAAATAAATTCATCTTACAAATTAAAATTATATTTAAGGGGTGAAATCAATGAAAAAAAATATTATAGTATTTCTTATTGTTTTGGTAATGGGAGCAATGTTAATCAATGGATGCGGCAATGGGAATAATGAAGAAAACACAGAAGAAGAAACAGTTATTGAAGGAAACAATAATGAGGAGTCTTTAACAGACTGGTGTGAAGTCGGTGCATTTACCCAGACACAATACGGGGAAGCAAGAATCACAGGCTTTGAAGAACACCAGCTTGGAACTAATACGGTTGAACTATGCTGTTTAGAAGTTGATATGGATTATGGCGAAGGAGTAACTGAAAAAGGAAAACTGTGCTATGATGAAGACAACGGCAACATAATTCACTGGAAATATGATGAAGCACAGGGAAAAAACATAAAACAAACAGAAATGTATGAAGAAGGAAATAATATATGCAGTGTTTTCTATAATCCGGACGGCAGCATATTGGCAAAATCCTGTGTTCCCCAATAATAAGATAGTTTCACAATATTTTTATAAACTATCTTTTTTTTCTTTTTTTATATGAATAAAGAATTCAGGGAAAAACTTGAAAATCAGCAGTACAGGATTATAGGAAAACAGACTGCTGTTAAGATATGCACATGGACCAAGAAATCATTAAGGGATGAAGGTGTCTGTTATAAGGAAAAATTCTATGGTATAAAAGCACACAGGTGCTGCCAGATGACTCCTGCACTGGGCTACTGCCCTAATCATTGTATTTTCTGCTGGAGAATCTATACAAAAAGAGAAGAAAAAATGGATGAATATGACTCTATTGATATGATTATAAAAGAATGCCCTGAAAAACAGCAAAAGCTTCTCGAAGGCTATTATGGCTACAAAAAAGTCAACCTGAAAAAACTAAAAGAAGCACAGGAGCCTATGCATTATGCTATTTCACTGGCAGGAGAGCCGACAATGTATCCTGAATTAGCTGAATTGATAAAAAAACTGCATAAAAACGGAAAAACCACCTTTCTTGTCACAAATGCCCTGTTCCCTGAAAGAATAAATGAATTAGAAGAAAAAAATGCTTTGCCAACTCAATTGTATATTTCTCTGGATGCTCCTGATGAAGAATTATGGGAAAAGATAGACAGGTCAATAATAAAAAACGGCTGGGAAAAAGTCATAAAAAGCCTGAAACTGATGAAAGAACTTAAGAAAAAAACAAGAACCACCATAAGGATTACAGCAATTAAAGGTATAAATATGATAAAACCAAAAGAATGGGCTGAAAAGATCAATATAGCTAATCCTGAATTCATTGAAGTTAAAGGGTATATGTTCATAGGAGACAGCAGGAAAAGGATGAAAAAGGAAAATATGCCTTTGCATGAAGAAGTCAGGGAATTTGCTGAAGAAATCTGTAAAAACTCTGATTATAAAATAATAGACGAGCAGGAATCCTCAAGAGTTGTCTTATTGATGAAAAAAGATACTAAGGACAGGATAATGAAGTTTTAAGTTTTCTCATATATTATCCAAACTACAAAAATATAAGAATAAACAAAGAGTCGCTGGTCCCACTTATCTATTTTCCAGATTTTTTTGGATTATACCATCTCAGAAAGTTGAGGAAATGCAGGAAATGCAGGTAATTAAAATAATTCCATGAATTATATTTTCCCAAAATTCCTAAAAATCCAAGAAAACCTAGAAAACCTAGAAAACCTAACTTATTAATTTTTTTCTTCATATTTACAATATTAATTAATTCTGTTTATAAATCTTTCCTGAGGCGAGGCGATTGAATATAATAAAAAAATAACCATAATATTTATAAACCTCTTAAAAATACCAAAAAACAGGGTGATGTTAAAATGATTATAGGATTTAATTTTACAAAAATAAGTGCTGAAAAAAAAGGAAGCCCTAAAGGGAATATTAAAGTAAGACACAACATAAGCATAACAGATGTTGATGAATCAAAATCAAATATAGGAAAAGGGAAAAAGGCAATCAATTTTAAGTTTAAGTTCAGTTCAGAATTTGACCCTGATATAGGGTCAATTAATATTGAGGGCAATGTTGCTGACCTGGCAAATGAGAAAGATTCCAGGGAATTAATAAAAGAATGGAAGAAAAATAAGAATGTCAAAAAAGAATTCGCAACAAGAATCCTCAGCAAAGCATTAAGGGAATGTTCTGTGGAAGCAATAACACTAAGCAAGGAAATGAACCTGCCTTCGCCTGTTCCTTTGCCGAAGATTGAAACAAAAGGAAATAAAAAATAAATCCTGATATAAGGGATTTGACAAAGAGGAAACTATGATAAATAATAAAAAATCTTTAAGTCTTAAAGTTGCAGAAGCTGTTCAGGATGATGTAAATAAGGGTATAGTCAGGATAGACAGGAACTTTATGAAAAAGATAGAGGCAGACCCGGGCGACATAGTCGAACTGGAAGGCAAAAAGAAAACCGTCGCTATTGTGGACAGGGCTTATCCTGGCGACATAGGGCTTGAGATAATAAGAATGGACGGGTTGATAAGAAGAAACACCGGCTCATCAATAGGTGAAAGGGTTAAGGTAAGAAAAACAGATATAACTGAAGCCAAAAAGGTTGTTATTGCCCCGACAAGAGAAGGTGTAATGATAAAGGCAAGTTCAACATTTCTTAAACAAGGTTTGCTGGGAAGGGCTGTTACCCAGGGAGATATTGTTTCCTGGGGAGGAACCAAAAGCAGGAGAACAACAACAAGCCAGAATCCTTTCTTTGAAGATGTATTCAGCATGCTTGACAATACATTATTTGACTTTGGCTTGGGAGATATAAAATTTATAGTTGCAAAAACATCTCCCAACGAGCCTGTTATAATAACTGAATCAACAGAAGTTGAATTCATATCTGAGCCTATTAAAGAGATTGAAAAGGGAGCAATACCTGAAGTAACCTATGAAGATATAGGGGGTTTGGATGAGGAAATAAAAAAAGTAAGGGAAATGGTAGAGCTGCCATTAAAACACCCTGAGCTTTTTGAAAGGCTGGGCATTGAGCCTCCAAAAGGAGTTTTGTTACACGGTCCTCCGGGAACAGGAAAAACATTATTGGCCAAGGCTGTAGCCAATGAGTCAGATGCACATTTCATATTAATCAATGGGCCTGAAATTATGTCTAAGTATTATGGACAGTCAGAAGAAAATTTAAGAAAGAAATTTGAGGAAGCACAGAAAAATGCTCCTTCTATAATATTCATAGATGAGATTGATGCTATTGCAGGAAAAAGAGAGGAAACCAAAGGGGAAGTGGAGAGAAGGGTTGTTGCACAATTATTAACAATGATGGACGGCCTGGAATCAAGGGGAAAGGTTGTAGTAATCGGAGCAACAAATATCCCTAATTCACTTGATCAGGCTTTGAGAAGGCCTGGCAGGTTTGACAGGGAAATATCAATAAGGGTCCCAAGGGAAAAAGACAGGGAGAATATTCTTAAAATCCATACCAGAAATATGCCTCTTGATAAAGACATAAATCTAAAAAAACTCTCAAGAATAACACACGGCTTTGTTGGAGCGGATTTATCTGCCCTGGCAAAAGAGTCTGCAATGATTGTACTGAGAAGAATATTCCCAGATATTGAATTGAGCAAGGAAGAAGCACTTTCTGAGGAAACACTGAAAAAACTAAAGGTAACTATGAAAGATTTCATGGATGCCCTAAAAAGCATTACACCTTCTGCACTAAGGGAAGTAACTATAGAAAGCCCTAATGTCCACTGGGATAAAATAGGTGGATTAGATGATGTGAAAAAAGAATTAGAGGAAACACTTGAATGGCCTATTAAAAGAAGAAAGGATTTTGAAAGATTAAATATCAAGCCTCCAAGAGGAGTATTATTATACGGGGCTCCGGGAACAGGAAAAACATTATTGGCCAAGGCTGTTGCCACAGAAACAGAAGCTAATTTTATATTAATAAAAGGTCCTGAGCTGTTAAGTAAATGGGTCGGTGAATCAGAAAGAGCAGTAAGGAAAATATTTGAAAAAGCAAGGCAGTCCTCGCCGTGTATTATATGCTTTGATGAAATTGATGCTATTGCACCAAGAAGAGGAGTCTCTGCAGACAGCCATGCAACTGAAAGAGTCATTAACCAATTGTTAACTGAAATGGACGGGCTGCAGTCATTGAATGAGGTTATGGTTGTTGCCACAACAAACAGACCTGATATAATAGACCCTGCATTCCTGAGGCCGGGAAGGTTTGACAGAATTATCTACATAGGAGTTCCTGACAAAAAGGCAAGAAAGGCTATTTTTGAAGTCCACACCAAGAACATGCCTCTGGCAAAAGATATTGATATAAATAAAATGGCTGAAAAAACAGAAAACTATGTGGGAGCAGACATTGAAGCAATATGCAGGGAAGCAGCAATCTTCGCTTTAAGGGAAGATATAAAAACAAAAAATATCAGGATGAAGCATTTTCAGGAAGCAATGAAAAAAGTAAGGCCTTCTGTCACAAAAGAGATAGAACAATCATACAGAAGGATAAAAGACCATTTCACACAGGCCAAAGCCAGGGAAATGAAAGAAAAAATGCCTAATTACTTCGGCTGATTTTTTATTATTACTTTTTTAATTAAAAAATGCAATTTAAAAAACTAATAAGCTTTTTAGATGAAACATTAAATATCGGGGAACTTAAAAATATAGACACTTCTTTAAACGGCTTGCAAATTTCCGTCGATGATGATAAGAAAGAGATAAAGAAGATAGGCTTTGCAGTTTCTGCATCAATGGAAGTCTTTGAAAAAGCAAAAGAAGAAAACTGTGACCTGATTGTTGTGCATCACGGCCTCATATGGGAAAAAGCGCCCATAAAGAATATTTTGAGGAAAAGAATCAAATTTTTACTGGAAAACAATATAGCCCTATATGCTGCCCACCTGCCTCTTGACAAGCATGATAAATATGGAAATAATATAATTATGGCTAAAATGCTCGGCCTTAATGTTATAGAAAAATTCGGGAGCTATCATGGAATAGATATAGGATTCATGGGGTTGTTTGATAAAGAGATTGAATTAAAGGAATTATTAGATAAGGTTAAAAAGATAACAGGACAAAGGCCGAAAACAATAAATTTTGGAAAAGACAGGGTAAAGAAAATAGCCATTGTGAGCGGAGGCGGGGGAAGCTGTATGGATGAGGCTATAGAAAAAAATGCAGATGTATTCCTCACAGGAGAAATTGTATTAAGCAATTATGATTCTGCAAAGGATTCATCGATAAATTTAGTATATGGGGGGCATTATGCAACAGAAACCCTTGGTGTCAAAGCCATTGAAAGGCTGATAAATGAAAAATTTAATATAGAGACTGTATTTATTAATATTGAGAATTATGATAAGTTCTGAAAAATGGAAAAGGCGATAATCAAAACAAAGGATGAGCAGAGATTTGAGGGTATATTAATGCCTTCAAGGGATAAAAAGATAACTGTAATAAAGCTTGCCAGCGGGTATAATATAGGCATAAAAAATACAAATATAATCTCGATAAAAAAAGAAAAAGCCAGGGAAAAAACAGGCACTAAAAAACAGAATATAAAACAAAAAGAAAACCTCCCTGAAATAATGATTATGCATACAGGAGGGACAATAGCAAGCAAAATAGACTATGAAACAGGTGCTGTAAAGCCGCAGTTTGAGCCTTCTGAATTATTAAGGATGTTTCCTGAACTAAAGGAGATGGCTAAGATAAAAACAAAGCTTTTGGGAAATATATTCAGTGAGAACATAAGGCTTGAGCATTATAACTTAATGATAGATGAGATAAAAAAACAGGCTAAGGATAAAAACATCAGGGGCATTATTATAACCCACGGGACAGACACTCTCCATTACAGCTCTGCAGCCATGACTTTTGCCCTTGAAAATATAGATATTCCTGTAATATTTGTAGGCTCCCAGAGAAGCTCTGACAGAGGAAGCAGTGATTCTTTTCTGAATCTTATTTCAGCCGTCTCTTTTATTGTTAATACTCATTATAATGGTGTAATGATATGCATGCACAGCTCCATTGAAGACAAAAATGCCTTAATATTAAATGGGGTTAATGCAAGAAAACTACATTCATCAAGAAGGGATGCTTTCAAAGCAATAAACATAAAGCCAATAGCTATTGTTAATTATGAAGAAAAAAAGATAAAAATAATTACAAAGAAAACAAATTCAAAAGGAAAACTAACTGTAAAAAAATACAATCCTAAAATAAAAGTGGGGATTATAAGAAGCTATCCTCACATGTATGAAGACGTTCTCAAGACTTATAAAAACTATGATGGCTTAATACTGGAAGGCACAGGCCTCGGGCATTTTCCAATAATTGAATATGACAAATACACAAAAGAGAACAGCAGAATAAAAGAGACATTAAAAGAACTCTGCAAAAAAATGCCTGTTGTAATGACAACCCAGGCTGTTTTCGGCAGAATTAATATGGGTGTGTATTCAGCAGGAAGAGAACTGCAGGAAATAGGCGTTATCGGAAATTATTCCACAATGTGCACAGAAACAGCCTATATCAAGCTCTGTTATTTATTGAGCAATTATTCTAAAGAGAAAACAAAAGAATTAATGGGAAAGAATCTAATGGGAGAGATTACAGACCGGGATGAGTTTTAATTAGAATAAATTGATAAAACTTCTTTAGTATATTTATGATTTCCAGGATTATAGATAAAAAAATCATCTACAAATTCTATAATTTTATGACCCATTTTTCCAGGGAATTTATCTTCAACTAATTCATCAACTGAACTAAATACAGCAGAAGTGCACTCCCGGCCAGAACCACCCTGAATCCCAAATTTATTATTACTTTTGCTTTTATACAAAAATACCACATGATATTTTAATGGGGTGGATTTAAGTATTAAAAAATATGAAGGAAATCCATTATTTCTAAGACCCCCCGCTATTAAAAATGCAATGTCTTCACAATCTCCTTCTTTATTCTTTAGTACTTCTTTAACTGAAGCCCAGTAATCTTTTTTACCATATAATTTAATATCTTTTTTATATTCTAACATCCAAGAAGAGCAATAACCTGCCCAGAAAGGTGTTCTTATTATTTCACTAAATTCTTCACAATCGCCCGACTCAAAAGCATTTCTTATTTTCTTTGTTATTTTTCTTTTACTCATACCAGGATATGCCTCCTCTGTAGTTTTAATATCAGAAGCCTTAACCTGGTCAGCAGTTATTTCCCTTACATAAGGGTTTTTATTTAATACTAAATCAATCTCAGCCCCAGACAATGAAACAACACCTAAACCAAGAAAAAGCCCCATATACCCGAGCCCCCTACCAATAAATCTCTTTACAGTTGAGAATCTTTTTTTATCTTTGAGATTATTATTTTCAGAATAAGAAATTCTTTCTTCCAGATTATCATCTGGTTTCATATAACCACATAAGTATTTATTATTTATAAATTTTTCATTTTTTGCTACTAAAAAATACTGAAATTATTAACATTAACTATTGTTATAAAAATAATAAACTAAACATTTATAATAAAATAATATTTATACTGGAATAATGAAAGCCTTTGTAATAACAAATAAGGGGATGGAGGATTTATGTAAAGAGGAGATTAAGGAACTTATTAATTGTAAGAATGCAAAAGAAGGAGATACAATTGTAAATTTTGATTTTAATGAACCTGAAGAGCTGTGTTATTTATGTTATAAATTACAGTCTGTGGAAAAAGTTCTTTATTATCTTGGCGAATGTAAAGTTAAGGAAAAAATACCTGAAAATGAAATCAAAAAAATCATTAAAAAAATAAAATGGGAAAAATGGATTAATAAAGAAAATAAATTCAGGGTTAAATGTAAAAGAGAAGGAAAGCATGATTTCTCAAGTAATGACATAGAGCAGAGAATTGGAGGAATAATCAGAAAAGAGATTAATGAAAATTTAAAACTGAACATAGGTGTTGAATTAGACGATCCTGATTTAATTGTTTATATTTATGTTCTTAACAATAAACTATACTTAGGAATAGACTTTGCAGGAAAAGACCTGTCTAAAAGGCAGTATAAGATATTTAATTATCCAACCTCATTAAAGGGAACTATTGGTTTTGGCATAGTAAAATTCTCTGATTTTGATGCCGGAAAAGACAATACAATCATGGACTTGTTCTGCCATGACGGAATTATTGCAATAGAATCTGCATTATATGCCTC
>CAZQLC010000002.1:0-17916 GCA_964594025.1 uncultured Methanosarcinales archaeon | reverse complement strand
TGGACTTGTTCTGCCATGACGGAATTATTGCAATAGAATCTGCATTATATGCCTCGGGATTTAGTGTTAATTATTATGAAAAGGAATTTGCTTTTATGAGATTAAAACCTCTAAAAAATAAAAACTGGGAAAAATGGTTCAAAGATATAGATAAAAAATCACTGAAAAAAATAAAAAACCAGATACATGCAATTGACAGTGATTTCAGGAATATAAAGGCAGCAAAGAAGAACAGCAAAATTGCAGGTATTGATAAAATTATAGAGTTTTCAAAAAAAGAAGTTGATTTCCTTGATATAAAATTCAAAGAGGATTCAGTGGATAAGATTATTAGCTATATTCCTTCTGTTTCAAAAAGAGATAGTGAAGAAAAACTAAAAAAACTATATGATGAGTTATTTTACCAGCTAGAGTTTATTTTAAAAGAAAAAGGAAGCCTGAATTTTATTGCAATGGAAAAAAAATTATTAATGGAAAAAGCAAAAAGATATTTTAAACTAAAAAAAGAAAAAGAAGTCTGGACAGGAAAGAAAAAACTATATTTTCTGCAGTTTGAATTAAAGAAAGAAAGGCCTAAGGATTATAAGATGGTTAAGTGATTATGGTAAATTATTTAAATAATCTTTTCTAAACAAAATAAAGTGATAAAAATGTCAAGAAAATTATTATCTATTTTATGTTTTATTGCAATATTCTTAAGTATAATAGAAGCCATACTTCAATTATGTATTGGATTAGAATGGGGATGGGGTGGAGGAGATTTTGGTACTTTTTCAGGCATACTTATTTTTTGTTCCATAATTTTAATAATATGTTATTTTTCTTTTAAAAAAATAAGAAATCCGATTGGATTTGGAACCTTAGTTGGGTTTTTTATTGGGGTATTAATGTCTTTAATTTTGTTCTTATTAGCTATTGTTCCTACTTTCTTGTATGCTGTTTTTGAAATAGGTAACAGTGATATTAGATATTTGTGGCAATACATGGTACCCTTAATTTGTACGGCTCCATTAATTATGGGGGGAACTGTTATTGGACTTATAGTTTCATTTGTGAAAAAGATTATAAAAAGTTAGAAATAAAAAAATATTTAAACCTGAATATTCTGGTATTATTATGTGGGTTTTAAAATTAAAAATTAAACATGATTGTACTATTGGAAACAGATGTGAAAAATTTGGAGTAATTTCTTACTCATTACCTTTGGGAAACTGGAAGGAAAAAGGATGCTCATTTACTTCTGAAAGACATACATTAGAAAGCAAATCTGAATCTATTAAGGAATTTCTTGAAGATATAAAAAAAGATAAAAGAGTAAATAATCTGGAAATCTCAGGTAATACAATGTTTTTTATTGGTAAGAGTAAAGAGAAAATCCCAAGTTCATTTTATAATCAAAAAATGTTCTTTACCAAGCCCGTTTTCGTAGATAAAAAAGGATATGAATATTGGGAAGTGGCAAGCTATGACAGAAATATTTTGAGTGATTTTTTGAAAAAACTAAAGAAACAATCTTATGAACATCTTGAAATCTTAAAGTTCAAGAACATAAGGCTGGATAATATTTATTTTCCTGCAATTGCTCCAAACTTAACTGAGAAGCAGAAAGAAGTTTTTGAATTGGCAGTAGAAGAAGGCTATTATGATATTCCCAAAAGAACTGATTTAACAAAACTAGCTAAAATAATGAAAATTTCTGTAGCAACATATCAGGAGCATTTGAAAAGGGCAGAGGCAAAGATTGTTCCTAAGTTAAAGGATATTTCGAGATAAATTATAAAGCCGGGGGGTTATATTCTTCTTCCATTTCTTCAATAAGATTATCTATATTACTGCTATTATAAGGAATCTTTTCTTCGGATAAAAGATGATTCACTTCATCACAAGTTATCATCCCATGCTTCTCTCTATTGTTAATACCATTCATTCTAAACAGAATAGATGAAAGATATATATTCTCTGGACTGTTTTTTCTTCTCCCTCTTCGAGCATCTCTAGCATGATTCACAAAATCATGAAGGTCATAATCAAAAGAATAATCTGAATTAATAAAACCTTTTCTTAAAGCATCTTCTTTCAAAGGAGTTCCTTCAAAAAAATTCATTATATGAGCCACTAAATTAAATGGCTTTAGCAAATCCAAAGCATAATTAATTGAAGCACAAATATCCTCATTTTTTTCATAGGGATTAAGTGTTATAAAGTCAATCATTGGGGGATCCATTGTTTCAGAATTATCCTTATGAAGTTCAACTAAGAATTTTGTCGCTTCTCTTCCTTCTCGTAATGATTCTTTTCTTCCAAAAAGTTCTTTTTGTATTCTTTCACTCCCTGATTGAACCCCTATATTCACTTGATTTAATCCAACCAGAGCTAGTTTTTTTAATTTATCTTTTCTATGAATTACAGTTTTAGGAGTAGCAAATATGAAAAAAGGAACTTCTATCTCTTTATATAATTCTACAAATTTATCAATTTCATAATTTGAATGAAGTAAAAAATCCTCGTCCCAAATATGAATATAATCAGGATTTATTTCTTTTGTTTTTTCTTTTACATAATCTAAAACCTTCTCTAGAGGTTTTTTTCTCAATTCATAATTTGGAAAAATCTTTCTTAGTTGGGCGACCTCACAATAAGGACAAGACTGCGAACATCCTCTTTGAGTTGTAAAAGATAATTCATTTTTCTGTTTATATTGAGGATGTTTTAATGGCCTTAAACCTGAAGAGGATTTCTTGATTCTACCTTTTTCTAAATAAAACAAAAGTATATCATAAGATTCAATTTCTGGTTCTCCAACTCCTCCTTCAATAACCCCCATTTGACCATCTAAGATTTTATCTAAAGCATTTTTAGCATCACCAACAACAACAGTATCAAAATGTTTATGGGATTCTTTTATATTACTAAAAACGTAAGTCCCTCCTACAATAGTTTTAAAACCTCTTTTTCTTAACTCATCAGCAACCTGAAAACTTCTTAATCTTTCCAATTCTCTAACACTAAACAAATATAAATCTGCAGGTTCTTTTGTTAAATATTGTGTTATATTTTCTAAAGTCTTTTTGCTATAAAATCTATCTTGTGAACTAAGATTATATAATTCTGTTTCAGCTTTTCCATTAAGCAAATAAGCGATTTCTCTTAAAGGCAATTCATGATTTGAACATGTTATTAATTTAACTTTCATTTTTCTCCCCTATTTTTGGTATCTAACCAAAAATCTGTACATTCTTCTCTCTAGAAAATCTAATTTCATCCTTGATTCTTTAGCAATTTTGTGTAACTCTTTTTCACAAAACCAGTGGGAATAATAAGGAATTTTCTTGTTATCATAAGCAGAATATTCAATAAACAAATTTCCTTTGTCTGAATTACTCTTATTTAACAAAGTCAAATTATTCCCATATTCATAACTTAATTTTTCTTTATTATATACGGACAGAACAAAATATCCCTCTATCTCCAAAGAATTAATAATCTTTTGAATAACCTTATCTCTAACTTCTTCAGGATTGGTTCCATTTCTGTATAAATTTCCAAAACCATTATTCAAAAAAGTTATTAAATCATATTTTTCATCAATAGAATCTCCTGAATCTCCTGTAACATCTTTTTCTTCAATAGTTACACCATCAAATTTTTGTGTATTTTTTCTGGCTAGTTCTAACATATAATGAGAATAATCAACCCCAACAGCCTCTATTTTAGGGTATAATTGAACAATACTAACTAAATGGAATGCCGGACCACAACCAACATCAAGCCATTTGGGATTAGATTTTCTTTTAAGCAACTCATTAAGGCTTACTTTTATTAAGTCTAAATCAGCACCCCAATGAGAATCTTCTCTAATGTAATTTCTTGCTATACTCTCAAAAACATCTTTATTATTATTTGTTATTATCATATAGTAGTAATATAATATCAGAAATATAAATAATTTTTACCTGAATATTCAGGCATATAGAAATATTAACTATATAATTTCCTTATATATCTCCATTAAAAGGGGCATTAAATCAGTGCCATTGTTGAGAAAAAGGCTGCCTTTCCTGCATACCTTTTCATCAAATCCGGGATAACTGTCTTTCAATCTTGGATGTGAAATCATTAAAGCAACAGGGTCACTGCTATGTGCCTTTATTGAACATGGTGTACAGTGGTCTGAGGTTACAACAATTATAGTATCATTCAAATCTATTTTTTCAATTAATCTGGAATAATATTTATTGTCAATCTCTTCTATTGTAAGTTTTTTTCTCAGGGCATCCCCGTCATGCCCTGGCTCATCAGGGCCTTTAAGATGTATATACAAACAATCATATTTTTTCATTGCTTTAATGGTTTTGTTGACCCATTCATCATAATTCTTTTCATTATTTATCTTTATGACATCCATGCCGGCTGCCCCTGCAATCCCCCTTTCAAGAGGCATATTTGCCAGGATAGCCCATTTCACATTATACCTTTCATTTATATTAAACAACTTTGGATTTTCATTACCTGCATCCCTTACCAAAACAGCATTAGCCTTGAACAAGCCTTTTTTCTGCCTTAGTTTGTTTATCCTGCACTCCTCAAGTACATTAGTTGTTTTCTCACTAAATTCATTAACCAGATGTGCAGACAATTCTGAGTTCTTATCTAATGCAACAGATTCTTTTACAACAGACTTAAAATCTTTCTTGGCTACAGAAACAAATCCTTTCTTGTCATAAGCAGGGTCTGTGTATGTAATATTAGGATATAATTTATTTGATGACCTTATAACCAAAGCCCCTCTATGACCTAATGTCGCCATGAATTCAAATCCTGCACCCGACAGTTTAACCTTTTTGTTTATTATTTTCTGTAATGCTTTTGCCTCTTTTGTTTTTAATGATCTTCCTACTCTCCTGTCAATTATTTTTTTATTATCAACAGTTGCAAAATTGCACCTTAAAGCCAGGTCACCATCTTTAAAATCCATGCCTGCACCAATCGCCTCCAATGGGCCACGGCCTGTATAATACTTATTCGGGTCATAGCCCAATAATGATAGAACAGCAGAATCACTCTCGGGTGCAATACCTGGGACTACGCTCATCAGACCAATCTTGGAGTTCTTTGCAAGTTTAGTTAAAGCAGGTGTATTTGCTGCCTCTAAAGAAGTTTTATTATCCAAATCAGGATTATTACCTCCAGAAGCCCCGTCCATGACAGTAAATAAAACTTTCATTGGTTTATATCTGAAAGAATTGATAAATAAATGTTTTGATTTTAATCTAATATACTTATAAATTTTTTCCTGTAATTATTTATTTCTTCATTATTTAAATTAGCAATAAAATCAAGCAATTCTGAATTAAACTCTTCTGCTTTCTTCATCAGGTCTTTGGCTTGCTCTTTGTTTATTTTAAAATCCACATAATACTGCTTATTTATTCTCTCTTTTTTAGCCAGCCATATTTCCCTATTTTTTAAATCAAATAATCTCCTTAATAAAATAATAGAAGCAGAATGATTTTCACATTTTATGCCTGCCCCGTACAATAATGCAGTCAAGGAATAATACATAGAATAATACAAGATTATAACAGCCTCTTCAAGATAATTATTTTTTAACAATAATCCAGCAGAACTTAAAAAACTTTCAGATTTTTTTAAATAAGAATTTTTAATCTCTTCACTCGGGTTAACTAGATGTAATTTTCCTTCTTTCCTGAGATTCTTCAAAAAAACCAGTGAGTTCATAAAATCTTTCCACTCCCTTTATAATGACGTGGTTTTTTACTATTTCTTTTATTAATAAGTCTTTTTTATCAAAAACCCCAAGTTTTACGTTTATTTTGGAATTTATTCCCTCTATTTGTTTTTTCATTTCCCTTTTTCTAGTTTCTATATAAATATCAATATCACTTTGTTCTCTGGGTTTTAATTTTGCATAAGAACCAAAAAGAACAGCCAGTCTTAT
This sequence comes from uncultured Methanosarcinales archaeon, assembly GCA_964594025.1. Classification (GTDB taxonomy): domain Archaea; phylum Nanobdellota; class Nanobdellia; order Woesearchaeales; family UBA9642; genus JAFGLI01. Next base: position 11,957 of record CAZQLC010000002.1, on the reverse strand, counting down.
TTTTTTATTAGCTTGAATTCCATTGATTATTCTCCTTAAGACAGGATATTTTTTCAAAACTTTTTGTAATTTATAGAATTCAGCCATAAGAACATAATTCCTCGCTTCAATAGAGCCCTTTAGGAAAAAAACCTTGTTTTTCCCTTCTTGCTTATAATCAACTACATTTTGTTTATATAATTCATTAATCTTTCTTGAGATTGTCATTGGGTTTTTATTTAAATGTTTAGAAATACTTCTTATGTGCTTATTCTCTTCTAACAAAATATCTATAATCTCAAATTTGTAACTTTTTTGTTCCATATGTAACAATTATATTACAGTATATATAAATATTTTGATTTTGTGAAACAAATCAAAGCTAAGAACGAATGTAGTAAGTGACTATGTTTTGATTTAAATATGTATATTAAGATCTATTTATTCTCTTCAGGAATTTGCCGTCTCTTTTAATACCTTTATCAACTATTGCTAACTCTATAGACAACTCAATTTCTCTTTTTGTATAATTAAGCTCATCATATATATCCTGCATTACTGCTTTCTCAGGTAATATGCCTTCTGCTATAAAAAAATCCAGTGTCTTGCCTTTCATTACATCGACAGGTCTTTTTTTTGGCTCATCTTTTAATGTATAAAGATCAATTCTTGGCTCTTTATTAAAAACCATAATCAGAGGATTATCATGCTCTTTATTGATTTTTGTTTCAAGAAAATATACTGGGTTTATCTTATGAAAACATAAAGAGTCTATTTTATGTATATCCATTCCTCCAAATATTTTGCCCTTAAGTCCTCTTAGTTGTTTTTTTATCTCTTTTTCTGTTAATAAAGAAGTTGAATTATAAAATAAGCTGAATTCTGCATTCTTAAGATTAAAAGTTATTAAATCAAAATAATTTTTTTCATTATCCTCTTTATAAAAAGTATCATCAAATTCAATATTCAATACTTTCTTGCCTATATTCTCATTTATTCTTTCCAGCTCATATTTAAGATAATCCATTTTTTACCCCGAAAGAGTTTATAAAAGTAAAACAGTGTATTATTTAAACTTTTTTGTTTTAAAACATCATAAATCCCTGTAAATGTTTTTTCTATGTCTAATTAATGTAACTTCAATTATTTGTTTGTTTTTATTTATATCAGCTATAACTCTATAATTCCCAACTCTTAATCTGTAGTCTTTTCTTCCTTTTAGTTTTCTAAAGAAGTGAAATGGTTTTTTCTTTGTAGAGATAATCTTTTCAAAAATTCTTTTCTTAATTTCCTCCGGTAATTTATTCAATTCTTCAATTGCTTTTTCATCAAAAACTATCTCATACATATCAACACCTATAAACCCAATCTATCTTTGGCTTCTTTTTCAGTAAGAAAATTCCCTCTTTTAATTCTTTCTCTTGCTTTTTCTATGGCTTCAACTGTTTCTTTACTAAGTTCGGGGTTTTCTTTCATATTTTCAGCTATAAACATTACCTTCTTCAAAACTTCATCATAACTTTCATTTTTATATTCCCTAAACTTATCCAGTTGGTTTTTTGTATCATCATGCACTTTTATTGTTGTAGTCATATTATCACCCAGTATACCGAAGTATACTAAATTATATAAACCTTTCTAAATTAATAAAAATATAATTAAATATAAATACTAACAAAGAAAAATTGAAAATCTTACAAAAATATAAGAAAACTACTCAGACATGAAATCCTCAACTGTATAGTCAAACTTCTGTATCTTCTGCTTCAAACCTTTTTTCTCAAGATAAGTCTTGGATAAAATCCAGAAAAACAAAGCCAGTGACTTTCTTCCTTTATTGTTGCACGGCATTACAAGGTCTATATCATTGGACTTATTATTGCTGTCGCAAAGTGCAACCAAAGGGAGCCCTATCTTCTCAGCATCCTCAACAGCATTCTTATCAGGCCATGGGTCTGTAACCATTATCAGCTTGGCTTCCCTGTAAATATCAAGATTTGGGTTTGTTAATAATCCCGGAGGGTATCTTCCTGTATATACTTTTATGCCGGTAATTTCACTGAATAATTTAACAGCCTTCCATGAGCTTTCCCTTCTTGAGAATATTAAAACAGATTCAGGCTCATATTGGGATAAAAGATTAACCACAGCCCTTATTCTTTTATCTATCTGCTGGACATTAAGAACTGACAATCCATCAGGCCTTGTCTGGAAAATAAACTTTTCCATATGCTTGGTTTTGAATTTAGTCCCTATATGTATCCCTGATTTAAGATATTCATCTTTTGGTATCAATAATTCCTTTTCAGTCATATAACTAGGGAAAAATAAGGTATTTAAAAAGGTTATGGAATTTTTTGTAAAAAATTCCAAACTTAGAAAATACTAATGGATTTTCGTAAGTTACGAAAATTTATTCACAATAAATTTTCTAACTTAGGAAACGCTCTGTGTTTCCGTAAGTTACGAAAATTTATTCACAATAAATTTTCTAACTTGAAAAACGTTCCGTTTTACTAAGTTATGGAATTTTATTATTATAATTTGATATTTTTTTGATTATGTATACTATTAAATAGTAACATTTAAATAAAAAACAGATATTCTTTCTTATATGAATAATTTAGAAGAAATTCTGGATGATGTAGTTATAAACGGCTTTCCTGAACTGATGGATGAATGCATCTTGGTTAAATACAAACCAATGAAAAAGCAGTGGGGTATTTGGGATTATTACTATGAAGAAGGGTTTTATATTAATATAGATAGTTCATTGAAAGATGTTCATGTTGATGTAATAAAGGGATTGTTTGCCCATGAATTGGCTCATATATCTAAAGATAAGGAATTAGGAAAAAGATTATCTAGTAGAATTTATTCTTTTTATAATGGATTCAATAAGAAATCCAATATATTTAAAATACGTGTAGAAAGAGAGAATGATGCAAGGATAATCATCAGAGGATATGGGCACCAGTTGTTAGCCTTAGCGAAACATCATGAAGAAACAGAAGGATATTCATCTAAAGATTGCGGTCTTACTACTAAAGAAATTGAAACTATACTTTCATATAAAAGATATAAAAATCATAAAGACATGGGGGATTTAGGTGATATTTCATATATTGTAATTAAAAATGGATTTCCTGACCTTTTAGGGTTGAATATACTTATAGAATACAAACCATTAAAAAATGCTTTTGCGGAATATGGCACGCTTATTTCTGGAGGTTTTTATATCTATATTGATAGTTCATTGAAAAAGGCTCCTGTAGAAGTAAAAGAAGGGGCGCTTGCCCATGAATTAGCTCATATATCTAAAGATAAGGAATTAAGAAAAACTCTGTCTAAAAAAAATTATTCTTTTTTAAAAAAATCCAAAATATATGGGATATTTGACGAAAGAGATACTGATTTAGAAATAATTATCCGTAGATATGGCCCTCAGTTTTTAGATTTATTGGAATATTATGGGGAATATTATAAAAAGAAAGACATTTATATTAAAGAAGGAGGTCTTTCTATTAATGAGGTTAAGGCCATTCTTTCATATCAGAAAAATTCTAAAATATCTTCTAGTTCTCCTGCAAGATAAATTACTTGAACTCCTCCAGAACCTCATAAACAGGACCTTCTTTGGTCAATGTGCTTTTATATAACTTAAAATTATCAACATCAAAGCTTATTTCAGGCAGTTTTATAGTTTTAATGAACTCAATGAATTCTTTCTTTTTATATAAGGTTTTAACCCTCATAAAAGTTATGTGTCCTTTGAACTTGGAATCCTTCTTAAAATCTTTTAGTATTGTTTCTATTTTATCATGCAGTTTTATCAGACAGGAATCATCCTTAAACCCTATCCAGGCAACTTTTATATAATTTTCATCTGGAAAAAAACCGATATTTTTTATCTCGAGTTTAAAGGTTTCAAATTTTATATCTTTGAGTGTAGAAATAATCTTTCCTTCATCTTTCACTTCCCCAAGAAACTTTAAAGTAATATGGCAGTTTTCAGGCTTTACCTTGTTAAATCTCCCATATTCAGAAGCGACTTTATCTTCTATATTTTTGATTAACTGTTTTACATCTTCAGGGATATCTATCCCAATAAATAATCTCATTAAAATATAAAAACAAAAATAAATATATAAATCTTATCAATCCAGCTCTGAGCCGAAATCGTCGCTGTCTAATGAAGGGTCATAATCAAGCAGATTCTCAGGTTTTACTTTTTCTTTAGGTTTTACTTTTTTCTGTTTCTTATCTTCTTTTTTTTCTGTTTCTTCCTGAAATGCTTCATTTCTTTCAACGACTTCAGCAAAGCCCATGTTTTTTATAACTTTATTAACCTTAACCCTCACTTCATCTCCTTCCCGGGTACCTGGCACTATCAGGACAAAACCCTTTATCCTGCCTATCCCATCACCTTTATCCCCGATTCCTGCTATCATTACATCTACTATATCACCTTCATTTACAGGTGCTTCTTCCATTTTTCACACATCACCCCGTAGTGTATATTTTATATTCATATTAGTATTATATTATTTAAAAGAAAGTGTTTAGAAGCTTTAAAATAAAAATTCCCCATTATGCTGATTTTATATCTTTTTTTATTTATAAAGTTTTTTATTCCTCTTCTTCACCAATCCTCTCAATAGTTATTTTTCCATTATCTGCCTTTATGATAATCTCATGCCCGTGGTCAAGTCTGGAAATCTTTGTAACCATGTCAGGAAGAAGTATCCTGTTGCCCCTTAAATCAACATTTGAAACAAAGTGCTTTATCTTATCCTGTTTTCCCATATTCTCCATTATCTTTCCTGCAGTGACTTTTTTCTTTTCATCCTTGAATTTTTTTGTCTTTTTATAGAGATATTCAGCAATCTTGTCAGCTACATTGATATCTGTGGCTGAAGTAATTCCCTGTATTCCCACAGAAAGATTGGCTTCGATAACAAAATAGCCAAGGCTTGTCTCAAGCAGGTCAATAGCGCAGATCTCTGCTCCGAGAACTTTAGCACTTTTTATACATATGCTTTTAAGCTTGTCATCGACATCATATATTATTCCTTTGCCTCCTGAATGTATATTTGCCCTTTTTTCCCTTTCATCAGCCCTTCTCAGCATACAGGCAATAACCTTATCCCCTGCAACAATAGCCCTTATATCCTCCCCCTTGGTTTCAAAATAAGTCTGTATTATCAGCGGCGACTGTCTTGACTCAACAGCATCCAGCATAGAAGAAGCGCTTGCATAGCTTTCAGCATACATAACTCCCTTTCCATGTGTACCTGTGGGGAATTTTATAATAATGGGGTAATTAATATCCTTCAGTATTTTCTTTGCAGCTTCGCCTGTAGCCACAAGATAAGAAGGCGGTGTAAGGATTCTGTGCTTAGCCAGTTCTATCTGGGTAAAGAATTTATCATGAACTGTAACAAAACTCTGGGGCTGTATGGGCATATATGTTTTATCATATAGCACCTCGGAAATAGCCTGAAGAACATTTGCATACCTGAAAGAGCCTCTTGCATATATGCAGTCATAATCCTTTAAAGGCTTGCCTCCATAGAATACACCCACATCTTTCTTATTTGCAAAAATCTCAATCTCCCTTATATCGAGAAAATCAACTTCATCAAAATATTTTTTCATTGCTTTTGCTATCCATTGTGAGCTTGTGCTCCCCATGCTTATTAAAGCAGCTTTTACCATTTTTGCACCTTTTTATCTTTTTATGAATTAATCTTTATTTTTCTTTTTTATTTTCCTGTTTGAAATATCAGGGTCAACCATAAAACCATTATTTTTTAAGGTATTCTGGCCTATTAAGACAGGATAAGTCATATGACTCCTGTTATAAACTGTAAATGATGACTCTATTATTTTATCTTTAATCTTTAATTTACATATTACAACCGGTCTGACACTTTTCCCATGGCTTGATTTTATAACTTTGGTCTTTTTTATCGGTCCAAGGTCAATCTGTGAAGCAAGTTTAAGGTCAATTGAACTGTGGGTTGCTCCTGTATCTATCCTGGCCCAGACTTCTTTTTCTTTGTCTTTGCCAATTAAGGTTATTTTCTCATCTACGCCGACAACAATCATTAATTTTTTACTACATGATTTATTTTTGTCTGTTTGTTTCTGTTTCATTTTAAAGCTGATAAAAATATATTTTTATTTTTTTATTTATTATCCTGATTATCCTCTTCTAAAGAATCCCCCTGGTCTTTTTCCTTTATTATAGTTATGTCCTTAACCTTATCATTTTCATTTAAAGACATAAGCCTGACACCTTGTGTGTTTCTGCCTATGGTGGAAATCCTATCAGATGATGTTCTTATCAAAATACCTTCCCTGCTTATCAGCATTATTTCATCATCCTCTTTCACAGATTTTACGCTAACAACATTGCCGTTTCTCTTGCTGCATTTAATGTTAATAACTCCCTTGCCCCCCCTGTGGATAATCCTGTAGTCATCAATCTTTGTTTTTTTGCCGTAGCCGTTTTCAGTTACAGTCAGTAATTTTTTATCCTCATCAGCAATAACCATACCTATAACTTCATCATCTTTCTTAAGCCTTATGCCTATTACTCCATGGGTGTTTCTGCCCATCGGCCTTACATTATTTTCATCAAACCTTATTGCATGCCCTTTCTTTGTTGCCAGGATTATATCCTTATTTCCGTCTGTAAGAACAACATTCACCAAATCATCCCCTTTATCCAGATGTATTCCTATAATCCCTCCTTTTCTTGGCCTTGAATATTGTTCAAGAGAAGTCTTTTTCACTATTCCTTTTTTTGTAGCCATTACAAGATAAGAATCTTCTTTGAATTTCTTTACAGGAATCAGGGCCATTATTTTATCTTCAGGTTTTAATTCAAGGAAATTTATCAGAGGCTTGCCTTTGGAATACCTTTCAGATTCAGGTATTTTCCAGACCTTCAGCCAGTAAATAATTCCTTTGTCTGAAAAAATCAATAAATAAGAATGAGTATTTGCAATAAACAGGTGCTCAATAAAATCTCCCTCTCTCAAATCAGAGGCAATAATCCCCTTTCCGCCCCTGTTCTGGACCTTGTAATTCTCAAGGGACATTCTTTTTATATATCCTGAGTTGGTCATTGTAACAACAGCAGGCTCATCCTTGATTAAATCCTCAATCTGTAAATCATCTTCTTCTTCTGATATTGCTGTTTTTCTTTCATCCCTATATTTTTCTATTATTTCCCTTAGCTCATCTTTCATGATTGACTTTATTTTTTCCTCGCTTGAAAGTATTTCCTTTATTTCCTCTATCTTTCTGGTTAAGTCATCAAATTCATCTTTTATTTTTTTCTGCTCAATTGATGCAAGCTTCTGCAGCTTCATGTCAAGAACAGCAGATGACTGAATATTAGTAAGGCTATATTTTTCCATCAATTTTATTTCAGCATCTGCCCCCGAATCAGAATTTCTTATAAGATTTATTATGTCATCAACATTCTTTAATGCAATTATCAATCCTTCTAATATGTGCGCCCTCTCTTTTGCTTTTTTCAGCTCATAATTATTTCTCTTTATTATAATATCCTTCCTGTGATCAACATAATGCATTATGCACTCTTTCAGGTTTAGCCTCTGCGGCTTTTTTCCTACAAGGGCGACTATGTTTATTGAAAAGCTGTCCTCCAGTCTTGTTGACTTGAACAATATATTTTTTACAATCTCAGGGTTTGAATTGATTTTTAATTCAATAACTATCCTTACCCCATCCTTATCTGACTCATCCCTTAAGTCACTCACTTCATTTATCTTCTTGTTTTTTACAAGGTTTGCAATCTCTTTTATGAGGTCTGACTTATTAACTTCATAAGGGATTTCCTTTACAATAAGCCTCTCCCTGTTTCCTTTTTTCTCTGTTTCAATTACGCTCCTTAATTTAATAATGCCGTGGCCTGTGGTATAAGCCTGTATTATGCCGTTCCTTCCGCATATCTCCCCTCCTGTTGGAAAATCAGGTCCTTTTATTGTTTCTATTAATTCAAGAATATCAATATCCGGATTATCAATATATTTTATTGTTCCTTCGCATACTTCCAGTATATTGTGAGGTGGTATGCTTGTAGCCATTCCCACTGCAATACCTGAAGAGCCGTTAATCAGAAGATTAGGTATTTTAGAAGGCAAAACATAAGGCTCTTTTAAGGAGGCATCAAAATTATCACTCCATTCCACAGTTTCTTTATCTATATCCTGAAGCATCTCCTGGCTTATTTTTGCAAGCTTTACTTCAGTATACCTCATTGCAGCAGGCCTGTCTCCATCTAAACTTCCTAAATTACCCTGGCCTTTAATCAAAGGGTATCTTAAAGAAAAATCCTGGGCCATTCTTATTAAAGCATCATATACTGCCTGGTCGCCATGAGGGTGGTATTTTCCAAGAACCTCTCCGACAATCCTTGCTGATTTCTTTGTTGCCTTATTATATGTTAATCCCATGTCATGCATGGCATAAAGAATCCTCCTGTGGACTGGCTTTAAGCCGTCCTTGACATTGGGCAAAGCCCTGCCAACTATGACAGACATAGCATAGTCTATATAAGAGGACTTCATTTCATCCTCTATAACCTCATTTATGACTTCTTTCCCCAGGATTTTTTCACCCTGATTTTCCGGCTTTTTATCCCCCATTTTAAATACCTTTTTAGTCGATAAATATGAAAATACCATTATTTATAAGTGTTGTGTTTTTTGAGGAGAAATCAATAAAATAAATCTATTTTTCATTTAAAAAATTTATAAAATATTTTATTTCAGGATCGACTATTATCTCAATGCCTGCTTTTTGTATCAAATCCTCAGCCATCTCAAAATTATACGGTTGATTTTGCAGCTTTGGAACAAGAAGATGATGCTCTCTGTCAAGATAAACCTCGTCAGGAGTAATAAGCTCTACCAAGCCTGCCTCAATAATTGATTTTGCACAGTCAGCACAGGGAAACCCTTCATTCATATATATGGAGCCTCTATTTAATGAAATGCCGTCTCTTGCAGCATGGGCAATAGCTCTCCTCTCAGCATGGACTGAAGGGCATAAATGCATTCCTTCTCCTGAAGGATAGCCTTTTCTTGAGCATTCAGTATGCTCTTCACCTATTGAAGGAGCGCCATTCCAGCCAAGTACAAAATAATCACCACCACAATCAAAAAAATGGGTATGTTGGGGCTTGATTACTGCCCCGACAGGATGTTTGTAACAAGTTGAGTTCTTTAAAGCTTTTTTTAGTAATCTTGCTATTCTTGCTGTGATTATTACATCTCCCATAAATAAAAAAGAAATCCAGAATTATATATAAATCTTTTTATTTGTATCTATTTAAAAGTAGATAATAACTAAGACTCCCTCTTCTTTCTTAAAATCCTGTTTTTCTCAGAATCGGGATGGATTTTAAAGCTGTGGTTGCAGTAAACACATCTCTTGGTTTTATTTGTAATCAAATCACTGGTTCTGGGCTTGTAGTTCATAGTATTCTTACATTTCGGGCATCTGACAATATAATAAACCATTTAATATTAAAAAGAAAAAAACTTTATAAGTTTTTGCAGTATATGTCCTGTGTTTCTCAAAACCAGTAACATTTAAAAAGACTGGTTTTTATATAATGTATAAAAGGTGGGTCAATTGGATAAAGCTCTATTGAAAATAAGCCATATTTCTAAATCATTCGGAAAGAACGAAACTTTAAAAGACATAAACCTTAAAATCTACCCTGGGGAGATATTCGGACTTATAGGTGCCTCTGCCTCAGGAAAAACCACATTATTAAGGACAATAATAGGCTTCCTTGAGCCTGAAAAAGGAAAAATATCATTCAGGAAAGAGCATCTTTTAAGCAATAACGAAGGAAGTGAAAAATTCAAAGAAGTATTAAAAGACCCTGCAGGAATAAAAGAAATAGTGGGCTTTGCAGCCCAGACTCCTTCTTTTTATGAAGAATTAACCTTAAAAGAAAATCTTGAATATTTCGGCTCTTTATACAACCTGAAAAAAGAGTCCATAGCATCAAATCTAACAACCCTGCTTGGACTCATGAATCTTGGGGATTCTATGGAACTGAAAGCATCCCAGCTGTCGGGCGGGATGAAAAGGCGTCTTGACATGGCATGTGCACTCATACATGACCCCCAGATTTTGATACTTGATGAGCCCACTTCTGATTTGGACCCCATATTAAGAAAGCATGTCTGGGACCTGGTCAAGAAAATAAACAAAAAAGGTACCACTATATTAATAGCAAGCCACAACCTCAAGGAAATAGAGGAGATATGCGACAGGATTGCAATCATCAAGGACCACAGGGTATTGAAAGTGGGGACTACTGAAGAGATAAGGGATGAGTTTTCAGAAGCAGAAGAAATACATCTTGAAAGCTTCCCGGGTAATTATGAAAAAATCATGGCTCTCCCTGACAAATACAGGAAACAGATTGTAAATACAGAACAAAAAGGGACTGAGTTTATCATATACACAAAAAAGCCTGAATATATACTTCATGAGCTTTTGCATAAAATAGAAAAGGAAAACGAGACTATCATACAGCTAAAGGTCAAAAAACCTGACCTGGATGAGATATTTATATCACTATCATCAGAAAAATAAAATGGCAATAAAGGATATATTAAAAAAGAACTTCAAGATATTAACAAGGTCAAAAAGCTCCGGATTAGTGATAATACTCGGACCTTTATTAGTCATCCTTCTTGTGGGCCTGGCATTCAATACAAGCTCAACATCAAAGTTAAACATAGGCGTATATATACCTGAAAAAACAGAGCTTACAGAAACATTCACTGATGTCCTTAATGAAAGCGGTTTCGGGATTATCGAATATGGGCAGCAGGAGGAATGCATCATTGACCTGAAACAATCCAAAGTACATTTGTGCATGGTTTTTCCCGAGAATTTTGTTATAGAAAGCAACGGCTCAAATGAAATTGTCTTCTATGTTGACAAGAGCAGGATTAATTTTGTTTATACTGTGATAAACACAGTTTCCTCAAAAGTCCAGCTGCAGTCTTCTGAATTGAGCTATGAGCTGACAAATGCAGTCATAAATGCGCTGAACAGTGCAAGGGAAATCAACTCCCAGAACCTGATTAATGTTATACAGATGAAAGAAGACTTATCAACCAGTGAAGAAGGGGTTGATTCAATACTAACTAAATTAAACGACCTTGATTTAACACAGGAAAGTGTCGGCACAACCCTTGTATTGAGCTATGCAAAAAATATATATGATTATGCTAAAGATTTAGAGGAAGTTATGGAAGAAGTAAACTGTAATGATATTGATGACAATGAAACAAAAGAATTATGTGAGGAACTGCAGGATGATATTGATAATTCTTCCTTAACAAAAGATTATAATAATTTTACAAAATCAATGGATGTCCTGGAGCAGAAACTCAATAGTATAAACGCAAAACTATCAAAAGCCCAGTCAACAAAAACATCCTCGGTGAGTGAACTTGAAACATTAAAGGAAAAAGTGGACAACATGCTTTCCTCAGTTGACCTGATAAAAACAGAAACAGAAAAGGTCAATTCTGAGATTGAGTCCCTGAAAGTAAAGGAAGCAAAGAAAATAGTCAGCCCCATAACAACAAAAATCGAGCCTGTATCTTCACAAACAGCATATATAAACTACCTGTTCCCTTATTTTATAATATTGATTATAATGCTTGTCAGTGTTCTGCTGAGCAGCAACATCATTGTTATGGAAAAGAATTCGAAGGCATTTTTCAGAAACTTCACAACACCGACAACAAATTTCAAGTTCTTCGGCTCAACATTCTTAACCAATTTCCTTCTTGTCCTGACCCAGGTAATAATAATCCTAGGAATAGTTTATTTCCTATTAGAGATGAACTGGATAGCTAATTGGTATATTATCCTTATCCTGATTATCATAACAATAACACTAT
>CAZQLC010000001.1:18971-36832 GCA_964594025.1 uncultured Methanosarcinales archaeon | reverse complement strand
TTGATATTTACAGAATAAAATCAATTATATAAACTAATTTACCCAAAGGCCATGTACATTGCACAGTATTCTTGCTTTCAGCCCTTCTTTCCTGACAAGGCAGAATTCAGCCATTGGCTTTTCACCAGGCTTCAGCCTTTTTCCGCCTACAATTTCATCCCCGTCAATAAGCTGTATCAGTTCAATATAATGGTTTTCTTCCATAGGATGCTCCACAGAGCCTACCTTTACAATAATCCCTTTTTCAGTTGTTTCAATAATCGGAACATGCTTTTCCTCACCTTCTTTGTCTTTACCTTTTTCTTCCATTAGTTTCATTGGCTCACCGCAGCATACTAATTCCCCTGCGCCTGATTCAACCACAGAGACAATATTGCCGCAGATGTTGCATTTATAAAATCTGTTTAGCTTAGCCATTTTAATACCTCATAATTCAGATAACTCCTTTTCAATAGCTTGTTTGTTGAAGCCCACAATAATTTTTCCGTTTATTTCAATCTGGGGAACTCCCATCTGCCCTGATTTTCTTATCATCTCTTCTGCTTTTTCCCTGTCTTCCCCTACATCAACAGCTTCAAATTCAATATTTTTTTGCTTTAAAAAATCCTTGAGCATAGTGCAGTAAGGGCACATTTTTGTGCTGTAAACAATTATCTTTGACATTTTTTCACCCCTTTTTCAAAAGCTCTTCAACTTCTTCTTTCCCCTCTTCAATAGCACCTTTTAATTCAGGGTCTTCTTTTTCCAGCAATGTCTGGAATTCACCGACATGCTCTTTTTCCTCTTTAGCTATATCCAGCAATACTTTTTTTATTTCAGCATTATCAGTCAGTTCAGCCATCTGCTCATATAAACTGACAGCATCATACTCTGCTATCAATCCCACTCTGAGAATTTCCTTGTTTATGTTCTCTCTTTTTATTTTAGTTAAATCTATAGGTATTTTAGACATCATATTATCCCTCCTTTTATTTTTTGGTAGAACTTCTTGTTTAAATATTTTTTTATAGGATGTTCTGTTTGAATAAAGAACTATTGCGGAAAGATTAGACCTTCAATACTCATAATCAATTACCCTCATGTTTTTCTACCCCGTGGCTCAAGGGTTTCCCTGACCATTATTTCTGCTGATTTTTCTACGGTTTTCCCGGGCTTAAAAAATAACTCAAAAGCAGAAAGATTTGTATCATCTTCAATATATAACTTATAAATCACTTTGTCAATATACTCAATATTTTTTTCAAGGTCAAAATTGCCTGGAAAAACATCTGTGTATTTTTTAAGGAATTTTTCACAGCCCAATTTATTATATTCTTCATTGAATGTGGTCTTTCTTTTTATTATGTTCTTAATTTTATTATAATCCCTGCTGTTTTCAATAAGTTCTTTTAAAGCCTTTTTTTTGGTTTTCATGCTTATTGAATCAGGCAGTATCTCAATATGTTGTATATAGCTTACTATGCTCATTTTTTCACCTAAAATCAGATAATGATTTGTTTTTTATAAATATTATCTTTCTAAAGAAAAACTATTTCTTCCTATTAAAATACTTAGTATGTAGATATTTATGAGCTTTTTTGCTTAAAGGCTTTCCCAGAAAGTTATCATAGACTTCTTTTAAAACAGGGTTTTCATGAGCTTTTTTCATCTCAAGGTTTTCATCCTGCCTGTATAATGCAAGTGACCTTTTTTTAACAATATCCATATCTGTGCTTTTAGGCTGCCCTCCTCCGCCAATACATCCTCCTGGGCATGCCATTACCTCGATAAAATCATATCTGCATTTTCCTTTTTTCAGGTCTTCCATAACTTTTCTTGCATTTCCTAGGCCGTATACAACCCCCAGCAATAATTCTTTATCACCGATTTTTAATTTTATCTGCCTTATTCCCTCTACTTTTTTAAGTTCTTCCCATTCCACATCCATGTTTTTCATTTTCCATTCTATAACCCTCAATACAGCCTGTGTTACTCCTCCTGTTGTTCCGAATATTGCGCCTGAGCCGCTGCTTATTCCCAATGGCTTGTCAAATTCAGAGTCTTTTAGTTCAGGAAGGTTTATATTGTTCTGCTTCAGCATTCTTCCGAGCTCTCTTGTTGTAAGCACATAATCCACATCCTTTAAGCCAGAGCTTCTCATTTCTTTACGTTCACATTCAAACTTCTTTGCAGTACATGGCATTGCTGATACAACAACTATGTTTTTCGGGTCAATATCATGTAATTTTGCATAATAAGTCTTTGCTATTGCGCCGAACATCTGCTGCGGCGACTTACAGGTTGAAATATGCTTTAATAGTTCAGGATAGGTTTTTTCCATGAAGACAATCCATGCAGGGCAGCATGAGGTTGTCATAGGTAAATTTCTATTTTTTTCAATCCTTTCCATTAACTCATGGGCCTCTTCATAAGTTGTCATATCCGCGCCGAAATCAGTGTCAAAAACCCTATTAAAGCCGAGTTTTTTCAGGGCAGTAACCATTTTTCCTGTTATCAATGAGCCGGGTTCCAGGCCGAATTCTTCACCCAAAGAAACTCTCATAGAAGGTGCTGTCTGTATGATAACATGTTTTCCTGTATCATTCAGCGCTTTTTCAACATCCTTTATGCTTGATTTTTCCCTTATTGCTCCCGAAGGGCATACAAGAGAACACTGGCCGCAGTAAGTGCATACGGTTTGATCCAGAGGACACAGAAAAGGAGTGGCTGCAATAGTTTCTATTCCCTTAAAAGCAGGGTATATTGCATCAACAGTCTGCACATCATGGCATTTCCTTATACATTTCCCGCAGTTGATGCATAGATTTATGTTTCTTTCAATTGCAGGGTTATTATTGTCTATGGGCAGGTTCCTTAATTTATTTTCAAACAGTCCGTCATGCTCCATCAAATCCTCAATGTCTTTTGTTTCAAGGATATCTTTTGTTTTCACCCTTGACATCAATAATCCTGCGTTTATCTTCCTGTATTTCTTTATCTTTTCATTTTCTGTAATAATATTCATCCCTTCCTTTGCTTCTGTATTGCATGAAGTCATTATTTTTCCATTTACTTCGACAATACACTGCCTGCATTTACCCTCAGCCTTTAAGTCAGGATGATAGCATAAAGTGGGTATTTTTATGCTGTTTTTTCTGCATACATCTAATATAGATTTGCCTTCTTCAAATTCTATTTCTTTTCTGTTTAGTTTTAGTTTAGGCATTTTTGAACTCTTCAGAAAATTCTTTTAAAATATTCAGTAAAGCTGTTGTGGATGACATTCCAAGGCCGCAAAAACTGCATTCTTTGATATAATTGGCTAAATCATTAAGTCTTTCATATTCTTCTTTTGTAAGGACTTTTTCCATTGACTTATCAATCAGTTCAAGGATTCTTACATTGCCTTCCCTGCACGGCGTGCATTTGCCGCATGATTCATGGATAAAAAATTCAGTGATATATTTTAGTATTGTTATTAAAGATTGGTTTTCGTTTATCACAATAATGCCTCTTGAGCCGAGGCATACCTCTTTTTTCCTGAATGCTTCCTGTGTAACATTGATTTCAGGGTCATATTTCAAACATCCTCCGCTTGCGCCCATAAATATTGCTTTTATCTTTCCTTCTGGCTCAGCCTTTTCCAGGATTTCTTTTAATTTTATTCCAATAGGGAATTCATAAACCCCAGGCTTTTTTACATTTCCAGAGACTGAGAATAACCTTAATTCAGAGTTGAATTCATTGTTCATTATCAGGGGAATCATTGCTGTTGTTTCAACATTGTTTATTACAGTGGGCTTGTTTTCAAGGCCTTTTTCACCAGGGTAAGGAGGCTTCATTCTTGGTATGCCTGGAAGTCCTTCTATACTTTCTAATATAGCGGTTTCCTCACCGCATACATAAGCTCCTGCGCCGGTTATTATTTCAATATCAAACTGAGGGTATTTTTTCAGGTATTTATTTACTGAATCTTGTATATTTTTGATTAGATCCCTGTATTCATCCCTTATATAGATAAAACCTTTTTTTGCTTTTACAGCATGGCATCCTATAAGCAATCCTTCTATTAATAAGTCAGGGTTGTTTTTTAATATAAATTGGTCTTTGAAGTTTCCCGGCTCTGATTCATCAGCATTTACAATAAAAAACTTATCCCCTTTATTTGCTGATGCTATTTCCCATTTTTTTCCTGTGGGGAAACATGCCCCTCCCCTGCCTGTTAACTTAGATAATTTTATCTTATCTATAACTGCTTCAGGGCTCATTTGTAAGGAGCTTTCAATTCCTTTAAAATTGGTTTTATTTTCTACCTGCATTTTTTCAGTAAACCTGATAATTTTTCTATATTCATTTTTGTGTAAATCTTTTTGTTTATGGTTATTACAGGGGCATCATAGCATCTTCCCATGCATTGGAGTTTCAGGAGAAGGTATTTTCCGTTGGAATTATTGATTTCTATATTCAGGGTTTTTTCTATATATTTTATTAATTCAAGAGCGCCGTTTGTAATGCATGAAGGGCATGTAACCACACCTATAACATATTTCGGCTGTTTTTCCAGTTCAAAAGCAGAGTAGAAAGTGGCAGTGCCGTAGATAATAGCTAAAGATATATTTGTCTTTTTGGATAATTTCTCTAACCTCTTTTTTGGCAGGAACCCATACTTATCCTGCAAAGCATGCAGTTCCATAAGCAATCTTTTCATTTATTATATAACATCGTAAAATATTTATATGTCTTTTGGTTTTTATTAATAAATGGAATTAAAAAACCTTAATGAAAGAATTTATGATTTTCCAAGAGCATATGAAAATATAGAAATAGTGATTTTTTCTGCTGTAAGTTTTTTTCTTCCAATGGTTCTGGGACATCCTCAGTTATTGGTCGGCTCTGTGATAAATGCCTTGATTGTAATTTCAGCTTTGCACCATCCTTTTAAGAAGGCTTTGCCTGTTATAATGCTGCCTTCTTTAGGGGCATTGACAGCAGGCTTGTTATTCGGTCCTTTAACTGCAAGTTTAATTTATATGATTCCATTTATATGGATAGCTAATGGTTTGTTGTGGTTGGGAATAAAATATTTTTATGTCAATAAGAAAAAGAATATTGGAATAATCTCTTTTGGATCTTCTTTTGTAAAAGCCTTGTTTTTGTTTTCAATAGCTTCTGTATTTTATTTTTCAGGCTTAGTCCCTGTAATATTTTTAATGGCAATGGGACCTTTGCAGTTGGGAACAGCTTTAATAGGCTGTATAACAGGAAAAGGTTTCTCAGAATTAGTTGTCAGAAGATTTAGCTTTAATTAATCTTTATTATATATAACTCCTTTCTTAGGATGGTAAACAATTTTTATGTTTGCTCTCCAGTTGCAGTCATAAAGGTAATCTCTGGTTTCTTTGGCTTTTTTGTTGGTTATTGTTATTGTTTTAGGTCCGTATTTATATTTTATAGGTCCTTTTTCTGTATCTTTTAATAGTCTTTCAACAAAAACATAAGGGGACTCTTTAGGATACTTTTTGTTTTTTATTAAGTGTCTTACATTTGTAGGCCCCAGATTATAAGCTATATAGCTGTAATCCCATAAAAATTCATCTTTCACCAAAGGCTTTAAACTTTTTTGCAGGTGATTTATATAATTCAGACCTGCTCGGAAATTGTCTTCAGGGTTATGTATGTCATCATGCCCTGGATCCTTATAAGTTTCAAAAACTGTTTTTTGGGTTTGAGCCAACCCTTTTACTCCTGTCTTGCTCACAGCATTTGTTCTGAAACTGGATTCCCTGAAAATCTGGGCATAAACTTTATGCTTGTCTTTCCAATAACCTTTTTCTTTTATTACTTCTTCTATCATCAAAGAAAGGCCTTCTCTAGTATATACATTCTTTTCTACTTTTTGTTCTAAATCTTTATTTTTTTCTTTTTCTGTAGTGTCTTTTTTTATAATCTCTTCTAATAGCTCTTTATCTTTTTGGATATGCTCTGTTTTTATATTTTCTTTAGGGAATAAATTTTTGGCTTTAAAATAAGCATCTATCCCGTCTTCTGCTACATTGAATAAAGAACCCATTAAATAAGCACCAGCAATAAGTTGGCCTATTTTTGTAACTCCTTTTTTTACAGAAAAAATGTTTTTCACTTTTAATTTCCTGTAAGCGTTTTTCAGGCTGAATTTCCTGTTCCTGTTTGTGAAATAATATGCTGATATTCCTGCCCCCACCCATGGAAGAGTTTTCTGAAGAACTTCCTCCATTGAAGAGCTCATGGAAAATTTATGGATCAAGTCCGGATTATTTAAGATACAGTATGGGACAAAACCTGTTCCTAAAGAAAGAATGCTGTCTGTAATTTTACCTATTACCTCAGAATTTCCTATTTCTTCCAGAACTTTGACCACTTTTTCCCCTTTCATGGTATAAAATAGCACAATTTATTTATAAACTTTTCGCTTTTTTATCACTCTTTAGTTATAACATCCTTTTATTGTCAATAAAAAACAAGCCCCGGAAACCTTCCGACGAGGATTTTCTTTAGTTTTCTCTAAAGTATAAAAATCCACGATAAAATATAAGCCTTTTTGTACATTTCTTTAGAAAAGCAGTTATTTTCATGGTTTTAAGAGTATAACCAATAATTTTATAAACAAAATTCAATAACTAAAACTGTAAAAAATGGCTGAAGTTGATAAATTACTGAAAAAACTGCATCCTCTGGAAAGGAAAGTAATAAAATATCTGCCCAAATGCAATACTCTTGACGAGATTAAGAAAAATTCTGGCATGAAAGAAGTTGAAATAATGAGGGCACTTCAGTGGCTGCAGAATAAAAAGGTTTTAGAAATAAAAAAAGACACTGAAACAAACATAATCCTGGGAAAAAATGGTGAAAAATATATTAAACAGGGGCTTCCTGAAAAGATGCTTCTGAAAATACTTGACAAAGAAAATTCTATGGAGCTGGATGAATTATTCAAGAAACTTGAGAGGAATGAAGTCAATATAGCTATGGGATTATTGAGGTCAAAGGGAGCGATTGAAATAAATAAATTAAATAAAAAAACAATATTAGGAATAACAAATACAGGTAAAAAATTATTGGAAAAAGAAACATTAGAAGAAAACTTTCTAAAAAAGAAGTTCCCGTTATCCAATAAAAACCTTACTCCCCAGGAAAGGTATGCTTACGGCGCCCTTAAAAAAAGAAAGGATATTGTCCGGGAGAAAGAATCCATAACTGTAAATGTTGAACTCACTGAAACAGGAAAAAAACTGCTGAAAAAAGATATTAATGAAGATTTAATAGATGAAATTACACCTGAAATGCTGAAAAAAGGCTCATGGAAAGGCAAGAAATTCAGGGAATATGATGTTGACACACAACTGCCTTTTATGGAATACGGCAAGGTGCATTTTGTAAACCAGGTCATAAGGCATATAAAAAAGATATGGCTTGAGATGGGATTCAGGGAAATGCAGGGCTCTTTGGTTCAGAGTGCTTTCTGGAACATGGATGCACTTTTTGTCCCGCAGGACCATCCTGCAAGGGAATTACAGGACACTTTTTACATCAAAGGAAAAGCAGACCTTGATAAGAATGTTGTTAGGAAAATAAAAGAGGTCCATGAAAAAGGTATTGAAAAAAGCAGGGGATGGCAGGAGCCCTGGTCTGAAAAAGAGGCAAGAAAATTATTGTTAAGGACACACAATACTGTTTTAAGTGCACTGACAATTTCGAAACTAAGTGAAAAAGAGCTGCCTCAGAAGTTTTTTTCAGTTGGCAAGGTTTTCAGGAATGAAGCTTTAGACTGGAAGCATTTGTTTGAATTTTACCAGGTTGAGGGCATTGTTGTAAGCAAGGATGTTAATTTCAGGCATTTACTTGGCTATTTAAAGGAGTTTTACAGCAAGATGGGATATTCTAAGATAAGGATAAGGCCTGCTTATTTCCCATATACTGAGCCCAGTGCTGAAGTTGAGGTTTATAATGAGGATAAAAAGGAATGGATTGAGCTTGGCGGGGCAGGCATATTCAGGCCTGAAGTCACGAAACCATTGATAGGAAAAGAAGTCCCTGTATTGGCATGGGGCATGGGGCTTGAAAGGATTATAGTGCCTTATTTCAATATAAAGGATTTAAGGGATATTAATAAAAATGACATAGGGAAGTTAAAAAAAATAAAAAGATTCATGTGATATAAAATGCCGGTTATAGAATTTGAAAAAAAGGAACTTGTGAAGTACATCGGGAAAAAGATAGATGAGGATATATTAAAAAAGAAGATAAGTTTTTTGGGAACTGATCTGGAAAAATTCGATGATGAGGTTAGGGTTGAGATATTCCCCAACAGGCCTGATATGCTCAGCGTTCAGGGATTTTCCAGGGCATTGAGAACTTTTCTTGAAATTGACAAGGGGATAAAGAATTATGATATAAAGGATTCAGGCAGTAAGGTTATAATCAAGGATTCTGTAAAAGAAGTAAGGCCTTTTACTGCATGTGCTGTTGTCAAAGATTTAAAGTTTGATGATGAAAAGATAAAAGAGATAATGCAGATGCAGGAGAAACTGCATGTTACTTACGGCAGGAACAGGAAAAAATTAGCTGTGGGTATATATCCTATGGAAAAAATCAAATTTCCCATAACCTATGAAGCGAGAACTCCTGATAAGATAAGGTTTATCCCTCTGGAAAGCACCAAGGAAATGAACGGCACTGAGATTTTACAGAAACATCCTAAAGGAAAGGATTATGCCTATTTGCTTGAAGGAAAAAAGAAATATCCTGTTTTTGTTGATTCTGACAATAAAATACTTTCCATGCCACCGATAATAAACAGCCATACTGTGGGGAAGATAGATAATAATACCAAAGATGTTTTCATTGAATGCAGCGGGTTTAATTTAAATTATCTGAAAAAGGCGCTCAATATGATTGTCTGTAATCTGGCAGACATGGGAGGAAAGATATATTCTTTAAACCTTTTATACGGCAATAAAAAGGTTGTTACTCCTGATCTTAAACCTGAAAAGATGTTGTTGGATATAAACTATGTAAACAAGGTTCTGGGCTTAAGTCTTGATAAAATAACTGTAAAAAAACTGCTTGGTAAAATGGGATATGGTTTTGAGGGCAATAATGTTTTAATAGCCCCATACAGGTCAGACATACTGCATCCTGTTGATATTGTGGAAGATATTGCAATTGCTTACGGCTACAATAATTTTAAGCCTGAGATACCTAATATAGACACCTCGGGTGAGGAGAACAAATTGGAGGAATTCAAGGAAAAGATAAGAGAGTTTATGGTTGGGAATAAGCTTATAGAAGTGAAGAATTTTAATCTTGTGAGCGAAAAACAGAATGAGAAAACATTATGCTCAATAAATAATGCTGCAGTTGAAAATCCTTTATCTGAGGAATATAATTATCTCAGGGCATGGATTATACCTTCTTTGCTTGGAACATTAAGTGAAAATACTCATAATGACTATCCGCAGAATATTTTTGAAATCGGGAAAATCTTTAAGAAAAAAGATAATAAAATCACAGAAAATGACAGGGTTGCTTTAGCTTTATGCAATAAAAACAGCAATTTTACAGCTGTAAAACAGATATTCCAGAGCCTGATGCTGGATTTAAACCTGGATTTTAAGGTAATGGAGACAGAGCATCCTTCTTTTATAGAGGGGAGGGTTGCAAGGGTCTCTGTAAATGGAAAAGACATCGCCTATATGGGTGAGATAAATCCCGAAGTTCTGCAGAATTATAAGATAGAAATGCCTGTTTCTGTTCTTGAATTGAATTTAACTGAGCTGTTTGAGGTTATGTGAAATATTTCCGGAAATTCATAATCAAAGTTCTTAAAGGATGATTCTTATTTTGTAATATGATGAAGAATCTTTTTTATGTAGATACATGCATCTGGTTAAACTTGTTTAAAAAAGAAGGAGATTCAACTAAAGGAACTCCTTATTGGAAGTTAGCAGAGGAATTTATTGAAATAAAAAAAGATTCCAAAATAATTGTTTCCACAATTATATTAAAAGAATTAAATTTTAAATTAAGAAATAAATTTTGGTTAGTAGAAGGATTTTTTAAATCCCGAGATTATATAAAAATAGTTAAAACCGGTCCTGAAGATTATAATCTGGCAAGAAATATTGAAGGAATAAACAAGACAATTCTGGGTTTTCATGATTATCTGCATATTACAATTGCCAAAAGATTAAATGCAGTTTTAATAACCAGAGATAAAGAATTAATCAAAACAGCTAAAAAATATGTGGAAGTGAAAAAACCCGAGGAATTAATCATATAATTTATTGATTTTTTCTACATCTTTGAAGCTTTTGATTTCCTTGGATAATTTTTTTCTGATATTTCTTATTTCTTTTACTGAATCTTTGTTACTAGGGATTATACCAACCATATTGTTTAAGACTAAATTTCTGACAGCATCCCTTACTGCATCAGACCTGCTTGAATATATTTCCTTTTCCACAAGATAATCAATCCTTTTAATTAATCCCCTAGTTAATCTTATCTGTATAGCGTCCATTACCATTGTAATTGTATTGTAATGTTTTATTGTTTATAAATTTTTCTTATTTGTTAAACAAATTTTTTCATAAAAAGAAAGAATTATTTTTTGTATCTTCCTAAAACATAATTTGTACACAATTCTTCATTATAAACAGGTATTAATTTTCTTGTGTCATGGAAAGGGCTACTGGATTTATATGAAATTTCTAAATATGTTCTTCTTAGTTTCTCAGTAGTCAATTGCAATAATTTCCATTCTCTTGTTTTAAGTAATCCATTTGCCTCTTTTTCATTATCAACTTCTTTTACTTCTATAATTCCTTCAAGGTTTATATCGGTTGTTTCCATAATATTTAGAATAAATAATTAACTTATAAATATTGTCTTTAAATCAAGGAACAATAAAAACAAACATTCCTTTTTCCCTGTTTTGAGTTTCTTCATACAGAAATCCCATAAACTGCTCCGGCGTTCTGACACAGCCATGGCTTTTAATTTTTTTACCTTCAAAATATTCCAGTTTATCCTGAACTCTTTCATAAGGGGTGTGGATAAGTATGCTTGTAATATAATGTTCAAAGTCTTTATTTTGTATTATATTCTGATAAATGTTTTCTGGTATTTCCTGTTTTATGCTGAACAGCCTTCCTGCATATTCCCCCAAAGGATTATATTTGCTTTCAGAAGGCAGAAAATACCCTTTTTCATCTTTTGAATAAAAACTTTTGACCCATTCTTCTCCGTATTTGTTTCGCTCTTCTGCTAAAGTACTCATTGTAGGATAATACTTGGGCCAGTGTTTTATTTCTTTTAATATAAAAACTCCAACAGGGGTTTGGCTGTGTTTTGAGATTGATTCTTTGATTTCTTCTTCTTTTAAGTCATCCATGTTTTTTAAATAGATTTCAGGAGCAAAATTGCCTGGTATCACATGATACTCTTTTTTCAATTGGTTTTTTTCAAAGAAATAAAGAGTTCTTTTTGTCAGGGAAACAACAGCATATTTATCAAAGCACTCATCAATTCTTTTTTCCATTTCCTGTTTATTTATGTTCTCTGGTCCGATTAAGAAATTCAGGTTTTCATTTAATATTGATTTTATTCTGGAGTTCATGTCATGCTCATTTATTATTTTTTCCAGACCCTCTAATTTTTTATATTTCCATATCCATTCTTTATCTAAAAGGGATTTATTTTCCTCTTCATCTATTTCTCCTTTATATCTTTGATAATAGCCCTCATCCATAACCGGAAGTTCCAGGGATTTCTGATTACTGTAAGAATATCCTATAGGAATAGTTAAACCCAAGAAAATTGACAATATTTCTTTTAGTCTCATTATTTATGTAATATAAAATACCAATAATATTTAAATCTTTTTTATGATACTATAAATAAGAAATTATAAAATTTTATTTATAAATTTTTTTAACAAACTCACATATCATTGTTCTTCTTTGAATATTAATATAGTATTATAAATTGCATATTTATCTTTTTGTTTGCTCTTTCTATGATTAACTACAGTATAGCCAAATCCTTGTTTATTATATTCATCAAAAAAACCATTATAGTGCTTACCTGTAATAAGTGAATGATATTTATCTTCATTTAAATATTCTTCAATAACATCCACAACATTAACCTTTTTTCCTAATTGCTCAGATAATTCATCACCTAGATCATCTAATTCCTTTATAGGTTGAATGTCAATTTCCCTAATTTCAAAAAGTATTCCATTTATCCTA
Organism: uncultured Methanosarcinales archaeon; assembly: GCA_964594025.1. Classification (GTDB taxonomy): domain Archaea; phylum Nanobdellota; class Nanobdellia; order Woesearchaeales; family UBA9642; genus JAFGLI01. Next base: position 24,563 of record CAZQLC010000001.1, on the reverse strand, counting down.
CCATGTGCACCTAATCCAGTTTTCATTGCCATAGAAATTTAGATAATTATTATATTTATAAACTTTTTGCTTTATTACTACTTTATAAATACTACAAAATCGAAAGGTTTATATATTTTTATTAAATCACTAATGTTATGACATATGGATCTTCAAAAGCAACCCCAGAAGAGATTGAACAAGTAGTTGCAAAACTTTGTAAGTTGTACCCAAAAATTCCCGAAGCAGATCATAGAATGATTGCGGATATTACTTATGATAATTATTTTAGTAAAAAGGGAATTTTTTATTGGTATAACGAAATTGCTTCTAAATTAACTCCCAAAGTCTTAAAAGGAATCAGGGATGATCCTCATACTTTCTTTTATGCAGAATCTCATCTTTGTAAGGCGATGTACACACCATTGGCAGATAGAACTGATATTTAGTTTTGTCTAAAACTTCTAAAATTAATTCTTTAACACTTATTTTAGATTTATTTTTTCATTAGAATTCTTTATCCGACGAAGTCGGACTTTTGGGCCCTATCCTTTTTACAAAAGGATAGTGGGTCGACTGGGATTTGAACCCAGGACATTCACGGCTTCAGCGTGATGCTCTCCCAGTCTGAGCTACCGACCCTTGAGAACATAAAAAAGAGATAGACTAATATTTATAATGTTTTCGGTGGTTTTTGGGATAATAGTAGATTATATATTCATAAAACTAAAACAATTAACAGAAATCAAATCTTCCATTGGCCGTCTTTATGGACTAATTTTCCATCAGCATATATTTTCCCGCCAGGATATTTTTCAAGGTCTGAAGGGTTTTTTCTTAAGTCACAGACTATATCCCAATGGATTTTTGACTCATTTAGTCCACCTCCATTATTAAGAGGCTGCTCACTGAATGAATCACCCAGAGCTAAATGGATTGTCCCGCCAATTTTTTCATCAAAAAGAACATTAAGTATAGGTTTTTTTATTGCATAATTGCAGCCTATTCCGAATTCTCCCACTCTTTTGGCTCCTTCATCGATTTTCAGCGTCTCTTCAAGTGCTTTCTGGTTTTTTTCAGCTGAATATTTTGTAATGATTCCATTTTCAAACTCCAACCTGATGCCTTCCAAAACACCAAGCCCCTCTCTTTTTGTCGGACACTGGAAATAAATAAATCCCTCTACTGAATCTTCAACAGGACCATAAAATACTTCGCCGTCAGGCATATTCACATGCCCATCGCAGATATCCCCGCCTCTTTCTTTCAGGCTCAAATGCAGGTCAGTAAGTCCTGGAACCAGTATATGCACATCATCTGCTTCATCAATTATTTCTTTTATCTTTTCCATTTCCTTACCCATCTTCTGCCAATCATTATCAAGTGTGGCAGAGTATACAAAATCAATGTATTCATCTAGATTCATACCTATGGCTTCAGCAGTCTCTTTACATGGAAAACCTGCTACGTTCCATTTGACTTCATAGCCCCTGTGGGGACCCGGGCGGTAAAGCACTTCTTTGTAAGGGCCTACTACTTTTTTACTGAATTCTGCAATCCTTTTTTCAGAATCCTTAATCCCTTTTGCATAATCAGGATTGCTGTCACAATAAATACGTATTATTGCATTACACCAACTTGCTAATTCTTCTTTCCTTTTGAGTTCTTCTTGCCATTCATCCATATCAAACCTTTCTATAAATCCTCTAAGAACTCTTGGATCAAGTGACATAGAATCATATCTGACTTCTGCACCTTTTTTTCTTGCTTTATTTCCAATCAAAGTTGCATATCTTGAATATGTTGGATCAAATTGAATAAAAAGCCGGTCATCTGGTTTTATTTCCACAGAATAGTCCAATACAAGGTCTGCTAATTTTCCTGCTCTTTTATCATTTACCATCTTAACTTTAACATTAAAATTTCTCAGAATTAGGTATCTGAGGCACCCACACCTCTTTATAATAGAATATTAAAATAGTTTAAAAAGTTATTGGAAATTTTTAGTTTAGATAATAAATGTTATACAACATTTAGGTTTGGGCTATTTATATTTTTCCTGTACTCTCTTAAATGTTGTTTCAGTTTTGTTGGTTATGAATATTTTTGTATGTTTCAAGAACAAGTTCTGCCACTTTTTCTCCGCAGATATCACAGGGCTCATCTTCTTTTTCACAACAATCAAAATTAACCAGGCAGTAATTACAATAATTCCACCATGCTTCTTCCTCATTTAGTTTTGAATGGCAATTAGAGCAGAAATATCCATCCTGAAGAAGCTCAACATGATTCCCCGGTTTCACTAATCTGCATAGCTCAGGCATCTTTAGTTCAATGAATTTGTAAAGTTCATTTTGCGGGACACTTCCTAATTCTTTCTCTAAATCATTTATTGTTTTAAGCATATTACACAGAATTATCTTGGACTATTTAATTTTTTCGGATGAAACTTCCGAATCCAACATTCATTTATAATTTACTTTTCAATAAAATTTATAAACCTTTTATTCAATAATCATTAATAAACAAAGAGGTGAAGCATGTTTGATGTTATTTGTATGGGTTCTGCAACTATGGATGTTTTTGCAAAGACAGAAGCAGGTGCAGTTGATGTCCTGAAGAATAAAGGCAGATACGAGCTTGCTTACCCTTTAGGTGAAAAAATATTAATTAAAGAACTGGAATTCCAGATAGGTGGAGGAGGGGTAAATACATCAATAGGATTCTCAAAACTTGGCTTGAATTCTGCTTTATTGGGAAAAATAGGAAAAGATGTAAACGGCCTGAAGATATTCAAAAGATTAAAAGAGGAAAATGTTGCTTTTCTTGGCGATTTGGGAAATAAATCAGGATATTCAATAGTCCTTGACGCAGTGAAAAGGGATAGGACAATATTGGTCTATAAAGGGGAAAACAGCAATATTGATTATAAAAATATTGATTTAAAAAAATTAAGAACAAAATTTATCTTATTCGGGAGCCTGATGGGAAAATCACTTAACAGTGCAAAAAAGCTTGCAGCCTATTGCAAAAAAAACAATATAAAAATAATGTTCAACCCAAGCAGCTATCTTGCAAAAAAAGGAGTAAGAAACCTAAAGGATATACTGAAAAACTGTGATATTCTTGTTCTGAACAGGGAAGAGGCAGAAATTCTCTTAAATAAAAAAACAGATGATATAAAAAAACTCATAAAGAATCTGAAAAAAACTATTCCTGGGATTGCAGTAATCACAGACGGCAAAAAAGGAGTTTATGTTTTAGACACAGAAAATAATTATTATCACGGCTTTACAACTAAAATAAATATAAAGGAAACAACTGGTGCAGGAGATGCTTTTGTCTCAGGCTTCGGTACAGGGATTATAATGGAAAAAAGCATCAAAGACTGCATAAAGATGGGCCTCTGCAATTCAGAATCTGTCATACAGCATTACGGGGCACAGAACGGTATATTGACAAAAACACAGTTAATAAGAAAAATAAAAAAAGATAAGAGAAAGATTATCTCTGATAAAATATAAGTTTTCAAAACACAACATATATAAATAAAAATATTTTCTGTTTTTTTATAATGAATAATAAAAATGAAACAGCTATGTGGACTGAAAAATACAGGCCTGGTAATTTTGAGGAGGTTCTGGGGCAGGATAAGATAGTCAAGAGAGTAAAGGCTTTTGTGAAACAGGGGAATATGCCCCACCTATTATTTGCAGGCCCTGCCGGCGTTGGAAAAACTTCTTTGGCTCTTGTCACAGCAAAACAATTATTTAAGGATTCATGGAATGAAAACTTTTTAGAGTTAAATGCTTCTGATGAAAGGGGAATAAATGTTGTGAGGGAAAAGGTAAAGGAATTTGCCAGGAGCCGTGCTTTAAGGGATATACCTTTCAAGATAATCTATCTGGATGAGGCAGATGCCCTGACAAAAGAGGCGCAGCAGGCTTTAAGAAGGACAATGGAAAACTACACGCAAACATGCAGGTTTATACTGGCATGCAATTATTCCTCAAAAATTATAGACCCCATACAGTCAAGATGCACCCTGTTTAAGTTCAAGCCATTGCCTGAAGAGGATGTTTTCAGGATTATTGATAAGATAGCACAAAAAGAGGGATTTTCAATAGATAATGAGTCAAAAAAAGCATTGTTCACTGTTTCAAATGGGGATTGCCGTAGGGTTGAGAATATACTGCAGGGATGTGCTGCAATAAGCAAAAAAATAGAAACTAAATTAATCTATGAGTTGGCTTCAGCAGCAAGGCCTGATGAGATCAAGGAAGTATTAAATCTGTGTGCAAACGGAAATTTCGAAAAAGCAAGAGATAAGCTATTGAAAACAATGCTGCAGTACGGGTTATCCGGGATAGACACAGTAAAGCAGTTTCAGGCTAATATATGGGGCTTAACCCTGGATAATAATAAAAAGCTTGAAATGATAAAAGAAACAGGCGAGATTGAATTCAGGATGGTTGAGGGCAGTGATGAGTTTATACAATTAGAGTCATTATTAGCTAAGTTTGTGCTGATTAATTCTAAATAATAAAATAAATAAAAAAAGAAAAATTAATATTAGTCTTCCAGTTCAGGATTGTGTTTTACTAAAAATACTGTTTCTTCTGAGGTTTCGTAATCATATCCCAGTTCTATATTTACTATTTTTATCCTGTTTGAAGGATTTTTAACTTCCTGTGTACATGAAATCATCCTTTCCCCTTCTGTCAATATAATTTCTCCTGAGTCCCCATCTGAGAGGCCTGAGCATTTCAGGGTTCCTTCCATTCCTGTGTCAACATTTACATTAACTTTGTTCTTGTTGGCCAATGCTTTATCACATAACTCTCCTGTTTCGCTGTATATATTGCCGTTATCTATATGTTTTACCCTGAAAGAAAACCTGACTGCAGAAGAACCTGCTGTATATTCCTCCACATCAGTTATCTGCACAGGAGCTCCTGAGTTTTCATATTTCCTTTTTCCTGAAACAGTGCATACAGATGTATCCTGTGTATCCAGCAGATTTTCTTTTATGCACAAATCTGTTGTTGCCTTTGTTAAATATTTATAGCAGATATTTGCAACAGCAGGAAACTGATGGTTTCCGGATAAAGTTCCCTGGAAATTTAAATCTGAAAAAGTTATATAGTATTCAGGAGGCTCAATAGGCTCTCCTGTGTCAGGATTTATACCATACCCTGTTATGTCCTCATCAGGGTTTTTTTCAAGATCATTCAGGCTTAAGCTGAATTCCTCAGCATCAAATCCCTGTATTGATACAATGACATCTTCTGCAGGAATATCATATTCCCCCTTGTTGTTTATTTTTAGGGTTATTGAAAAAGGAAAATCACCGCCGTCATATACCTCTTCAGGAGGCTCACCATTCATAAACTCAATCTCAAGGCCTTTTGTTCCTCCGAGAAAAGTCTTATCTTTTCCAAAACCCGGCTCTTCATCACCGCATCCTGCTAAAAAAACTGATACAGTTACAAGAGCCATTATTAAAATCATGCTTAAAATTTTGTTTTTCATTTTATCACCTTTTTAATTCATTAAAAAGATGCCAAAAATCTCATGATTTGTCCGTATCTCTGATTTTTAAGCACCTTTAAA
>CAZQLC010000001.1:6825-18871 GCA_964594025.1 uncultured Methanosarcinales archaeon | reverse complement strand
TTTACCCTTTCACCATAATAAGGATTGCATGCATCCAGGCTGAATAATGAATATACCTGCCCGTTTCCTAAATCCTGGACATGTATTGTGAAGAATATCTTTTGTCTTGTGGATTCCTGCTCAATTTTTGTTACAGCGATAGGTGCGCCCTGGCTTGATAATGAGACTGTCTGGGGGATGCATACCTTTTCCTGCCCTGAATATGGTATTGGGTCAATACAGACCATTGGTGATGCATAAGTTGAATATACATAACAATTCTTAATCATGAATGTCTGCTCCATTTTGTCCAGGCCGTGTGCAGGCCAGTCTTTTATAGTTACCTCAAAATTTTCATACATTGATTCTCCGCCGGGATAATCATAAATATCTCCCTGTAAGAAATATGGTTTTCCGTACCTGCTGAAGTCATGGACAGCCTGTGCAAGGATTATTGATAATTCTCCTCTTCCAAGCACATCAAGGTTAAGTTCATCCCAGTTTAATCCGCCGGCAAACTCTTCAATCCCATCATTGCCAATAGTAATGTCAAAATCAAACAGTGTCTCATTCCATTTCCCGGTTAGTTCTCCTATATTACTGACAACATCTTTCAGGTTAAGTTTCCATTGTCCATTTTTTGTATCAACCCATCCGTCAAATTTATCACTGCATCCTCCTGTTGCAAAAAAGCCTTCTAAATTATAGAAATTAATATTACATTCACCAAAACCATAACTTTTTTCAAGCTTAACGCCTTCGACACTTATTATAGAAGGGTCATATCCTGCAATATAAACAGTTCCTTTTGTCATTGAGGCTCCCCTGTTATGCAGGTTTACAGCAACATCAAATGTATTTTCTTCATCAGTTCCTCCGTAATAATAATATAATCGTGAAGGCAGTGAACTTGTTTCTATTTCCATATATACGCCGTCTGTGCCGTGATAGTATTCTGCATATTTTGGGTCTTTTGCTGTTTCAGGACTGCATCCGGTTATAGATAGTATTAACAGCAGAATTCCAAGAGTTGCTATTATTTTAAAAGATTTAATTTTCACCAATTTTTTTAACCTATTCTTCTTTTGTTATAATTGATATTTAAATTTATTGGTATATGCACTATTAACTTCTGATTATCTTTATCTCTTTTGAAACCATGTCTATATAAGTGTAATCCAGTGCAACAATAAGCAGCGAGTTGTAATTGCTTACTCCCTTGAATAAGTCTTTTTCATTCAGGCTGCACCTTGTTTTTCCCTCATTGTCCCTTAATTTAACTATCTGTGGCTCACATTCAAGGCTGAAATTACCCAGTTTTGCCCTTACCAGCACATAATCAAAATAATCTTCAGGAGGATTACTTATCATAGAGCATATTTCAGTTACTTCATGTTCAATAACAGCTACATCTTCTACACTTTCAGTTCTTTCTCTGCTATTCAGGTTAAGTGGGTTTGGTGGTGGGGGAAGCAGAGACAGGTCTGATATTTTATATATGGATTTTGCCACATTTCCTGAGCCAATATTCTTTATTGTTATAATAAACTGGGGCTTTATTTTATAAGAGGTTTTTCCATTGGTTGATTCTGTTCCGTAGGGAATCATATTAACCTTTACTTCCTTTACAGCAACAGGCGCGCCCTGGCTTTCAGCAATAATATCCTGAGCCCTGCATACCTGCAATCTTTCATCTCCCGAAACTTCAGAATAATCAATACACACAGTATCTGCAAAATAAGTCCTGTAAGGGTAGCATGCAGTTAAAGATATTTCAGTCGGGATGCTTTCAAACTGCCCTATCTCTTTGCTTTTTATTGCCCCCATATAATATGTCTGGCTTTCACCTATGGGAAAATCTATTGATTTGCCTTTTAGTATTATTTGTTTTATAGATTCTTCTTTTTCTCCTGTTTCAATAAAATTTTTGTTTGTATTCAAGTATAAAATACCGTAAAAAGTTTCATCATATAAATTAAAAGCTCCGTTATTATGAACTTTTGCCTGAGCTATTACAGATGTGTTCTGATACATCTCATAAGGAGGATAATTATTTATAAAATCAAAAACAAGCCCTTCAGACCCCTTAAAATAATCTATATATTCTGGTCTTACGGGACCGCATCCTGTAATTGCTGTTAATATTATCATAATTGCAATTAATATTGCAGATTGAAAAAATATATTTCCTGTTTTTTTATTTTCCATTTTCTTATTATTCTGAGCTAAATGGCTCTTTTATATTTATAGTTTCAGATTCCTGAATATTATATTTATATTTTACCCTTACAACAAAGGTTTTTTCAGCTTTCTGTCCCTGATCCAGCAGTTTTTCCATTGATGCCTCTTTCTGCTCTTTAGAATAACCTTTTAGTTTCAGGAAACAGGTCATTGATGAAAATGAATAGCCTTCTTTTCCGAAATCAGGGTTTTCAAATTTGTAAAAATGATAGTTTTCATCTTTCCTTTTCAAATCCCTGTCTTCATATCCCCAGTCCGTCATATACTCATTATTAGGTCCTGCCCTGTCGCAGTCTGCAAGCTCAAGCTCTGAAGGAACCTGAACAATAAAATAATCAACCTGTTTTATCTCACTGCCTGCTGATTTCCACCTGTTCTCCAAAGTAACTCCGAATGGAGCAGGCAGGTATTCATCTTCAGGGTCTATGTATATTGGCTGGTTAAGTTCTTTTGCAGTTAACCCTAAAATTACAGGTCCGGGTGTTGAGACAGATACTGATTTTTTAGGTATATCTAATTGTTTGTGTATATCTTTATGATAAAGGCTCTGATATGTTTCCCTTGAAACAAAATAATATTTTATATATGCCCATGTCTCGAAATTAAAGAATGCGTTGAATTCCACATTATAATAGCCTTTTTCAAGGCTGTTTTCTGCAAAATCACATTTTACTGAATGGGTATCCTCATAGACAACAGTATAGCTTTCAGGAGATGTTTTCCCTGATGTTTTTTCTTTTTTCCCTGCCTTATTTGCTTCACATGTTGTTATTACAGTTATATTATCAACAAATGTTTTTCCGTGAATATCCGCCCATAATGTTACAGTGTTGTCAGTTGTGTAAAAGTCCTCTATCGCCCTTATCTCTTCTATCTCTAAGCCTATAGGCTCATCTTCTGTGTCTTCAACCTTTCCTGTATAATAATCCCCTTCTGTAATTGCCCATGACTTCCTCCATGCTTCAGTTATCCTTTCAAAGAAATTAGCTTCCTGTACTATCTCCTCGCCTTCTGCTGCTGTCCTTCCGAAAAAATTATCCATATCCTCTTTGTATTCTCCTGTCAGGACCCATGCTATTACATTAAATCCTCTTGCAAGAGGAACTATAATTATAAACAATAATATTAATACAATAAGAACATTCCTTAATGAAAAAGATTTTCTTTTTCCTGTATATCCCATATAGCCTTTTTTCATAATTTTTTCCTGTTTTCTTATCTTTATGTTTTGCCATTGGTGCATAAGATATATTTTAGTAAACCAGTTTGAGTGAATTAAAAATGCATCAGGTATGTTCCCAATACCAGGAATTATTAATGTAGCAAGATCAATTGCTGCAAGGAAAAGACATACTAATGGAGCAAATATAGAGCCGCCTGCAAAAACGAGTTGAATGCTTGCTGCTAAACTAAAAATTATATTTATTGCTCCTGTAATAAAATCTCCTGGTCCTTCAACCCAAGTACCAATTGAATCTATTAAATCTAATATATAAAAATATTGACAATATAATTTCAATAAAGAAGGCATATCCTTATCAGCTTTAATCTGTTCTTGTGAATCTCTCCAATTACTTATAGCAGATTTAAATTTTTTCTGCGTATTTTTCCCGAAATTAGTCGCTCTGGCTTTTTCTGTTTTCTCTTCTCCTAATACACTTGCTATTTCTTCTCTGAGTTCTTCTTCTTTTCTAGCAGGATTAGGATTTATATCTTCAACCATTATTATCCTCTTTTTTCAGATTAAATTTTTTATTTAAAAGACTCCTCTTTTTAATCCCAAAAATTCCTCCGGTAAAAACCAGCATATTTAGGTTGGGATATAGAGAGGAATTTTAGTTATCTGTAATTCCTATTCTATTTTAACCTTCAACTCTGCAATATCCATATCGCTTTTTGGGTTTATCTCTATTGAGTTGGTGTCTTCCCTTACATAGTCATCTATATTTCTGCTGTAACTTAAATCATAAGTGTCTATAAAGAAAGTGTATCCGTTGACTATGATCTCAGCCCTTTTTCTTTCATCTTTATTTGTAAATGTTATTGTAAGAGTTACATCATAATTATCCAGTATTTCATCTTTGTAAGATGGCTCTTCATAATAACAGTCAGGCCTGTCACCGTCCTCATTTTTATATCCTGAAGGGCAGTCTTTGCAGTGGTCGCCTTCAACTGCTGCAATACAGCTGTAACTCAACCCTGTAACAGGAACCTCATTGCACCAGTAATTATCAGGATTGTTCTCATAGCAGCAGTCCTTGTCATAATATTTTCCGTTGTAATCATAACAATTGCATTCGTCATCATTGTCATCCCCGCACCTGCCTTCACAGTTTTCAGGTGCTTTACCATACCTGTCTTCATAACCTGAAGGGCACCTTCCACATTGAGATTCATAAACATATCCCACACATCTGTCGTTCATGTTTGCAGTTGGCAGGTCACACCAGTAGTTGTTTCCATCATCAAAACAACAATCTATATCCCTGTCAGAACTGCATCCTGAAGGGCATTTATTATCTTTCTCACCACATATTATATCTTCCTCTTCCCCGGATTCAAAATATTTTGACCCAATCTCAAAATAATAAACAGGATTGACATTTTCCATGAAGTCGAGAGTCATTTCTATATTGTCTATAATATAAGACCCTTTTTCTGCCCCGAATTCAATTGTATTATCTTCGCTGTAAATGTAATCAGGATTTATGTTTATCTGGTTTCTCATCCCGCAGTCAGCCATTCCTTCAAATATATCATGGCCGTTAAGTTCTATTTTCAGTTTTCCTGTTTCTTCAATATTACATCCGGGATAAAACTTCAGAGTCACTTTCTCAACATCTTGTTTATCCACATTCCCTGTGTAAAATGTTTGCTGGGATACACTGTTCGTTATATCTTTTATATCACCCAGAATTCTTATGTTTTCCATAAGATAATAGTTTGTTCTCCAGAAAGCCCAGCCTACTTTTGAAACCTCAAATGTTATTATATTATAATTTCTTAACTGGTCTTCAGGCAGGTTTATAGGCTCTATATTGCCTTCATTGAATTTTCTTTCAGCTATCCTGTAGCCGTTAAGATATATATTCAATACTCCCCTTCCATCTTTTACATTTAAGGTTAATAAAAGAGATTCACTCAATTCCTTATCCAGATTGAATGTAATGTTCTTCTTTACTTTCTCAAAAAGGGAATTTTTTATATACAATGAGTCAATATTTTTTATGCTTTTTGCCTCTGTAATAGATTCTATCCTGAATGAATTTAACTCATAAGTTCTTTTATCAAATTCCTCATATATAAGTCTCCCTATGTTTTCATTCAGCAGTTCCACAGAAGATTCTTTTGTATTCCCATCGCTCTCTGAATTTTGATTATTTCCATTATCAGTATTTTCATTCAGCAGGCTTTCCCTTTCCTCAGATGGCAGGAGCATTATATAAAAAATAAGAACAATTGCAATAACAAGGATAAGCAATGTGGCGCCTGTGGCAGACTGTGCCTTTTTGCTGATTATTTTCCTGATTTCCATATTACCTCTATTTATTAAAAAACTTTATATATAAATGTTTTTCTTTTTAGTATATGAAATTACTATATAAAAATCTTGGGAAAGGGGAAATAAAACTCAAAATAACAAACATGTCTGATTTATGGTACCTGAGCCATATAATTGAGAAAAATGATTTGGTTAAAGGAAAAACCGAAAGGAAAATAAAATTAGGTGATGACAGTGAAAGAAACAAAAGAATAGTAAGAAAGCCAGTAACCCTCACCGTAAAAGCAGAAAAGATTGAGTTTTCAGCACAGCAGGATATATTAAGGGTAAATGGTAAAATATCAGAAGGAACTGATGACATCCCGGCTGGCTCTTATCATACCATAGATATAACTGAGAACTCAATAATAAAGATAATCAAGCAAAAATGGTTCAGTTTCCAGCTGAAGAAGATAGAGGATGCCCTGGCCGGATCAAGGGAAAAAATATTAATTGTTGTTATGGACAGGGAAGAGGCCTATTTTGCTTTGCTCGAAGACAGGAATTATAAAATCTTATCCCATCTTAAAGGGGATGTCCAGAAAAAAAGAGAAGACCATGAAGCAAAAGGGGGATTTTATATTACTATTGCCAAACAGCTGAAAGAATATTTAAACAAATATAACATAAAGCAGGCGATTGTTGCAAGCCCGGGGTTCTGGAAAGAATATATCATTAACGGGCTGGATGAGGAAACAAGGAAAAAGATTACACTTGCAGGATGCTCTTCTGTAGACAAGAATGCAATAAACGAGGTCCTTAGAAGACCTGAACTGAAAAATGTACTGAAAAAAGATAAGATAAGGAAAGAACTTGAACTTGTTGATAAACTTATGATGAATATAGCAAAAGAAAACGCAGCCTATGGTTTGAAAGAAGTAAAACAGAATATTATTAACGGCAACCTTGATGTATTGTTGATTACAGACAATTATATAATAAAAACAAGAAAAGAGGGTTTTTATGATGAGGTTGATAATACACTGGCAAAAGCAGACCAGATACAGTCTAAGATATATATAATCGAAACAGATGAGGCTTCTCAGAAATTAGACAGCCTGGGCGGCATAGCAGGCATACAAAGATGGAAAACGAGCAATTAATTTCTTTAATTACAAATAAGGTAAGGGAGAAAAAGGAATTAAGGAACCTGGATGAGGATATAATCAGGGAAAAAGTTTTAAACTATGCAGATAAAAACCGGAAATTCATTGATAAGCTTCTTGCTTCTGAAAAAAAAGAAAAGGTATTTTCTTCAAAAGAGTTTAAAAAAATCATAAAAGACTTAAGGAGATATTTCAGGGAGATATATGGGGTTTTTATTGAAAAGAACTATTGGAAAATAGATAAATTTATGCAAAATCTGTCGAAAGATAATGGTATCGAAGCTCATGATTTTTTATTGAAATTACATAAATCCACAAAAGAAAGGCTGCCTCATTATGATGAGATATATTCACAAATTTTCAGTTTTATTGATATAAAAAACAAAAAAAAGCTTGTTGACCTTGGCTCAGGACTTAATCCCCTGAGTTATATCTATATGAAAAATTATTTCGTGCCTGAGGAATACACAGCAGTTGAATTAAACAAAAAAGACTGCGATATAATCAGGAAATATTTTGAAATAACAGGAATAAAGGGAAGAGTCTTTAATATTGACCTCAGCAAAGAGGAAAACCTGAAAAAAATCCCAAAAGGAGATATTGTTTTCATGTTCAAGCTGCTTGATTCCCTTGAAACCCAGAATTATAACATAACCCATAAGATTTTTGATTTTCTTATGGAAAAAGAGTATTCCTGCTTTGTTGTTTCATTTCCCACAAAAACCCTTGGCGGTAAAAAAAGAATAGATATATACAAGAGAAAATGGTTTGAAAAAATCATAACTAAGTATAACATCAAATATGAATCATTTTCAGTTTCAAATGAAAAATTTTATATCTTAATAAGATAATTTTTATTTTTACTATTCATATATAATACTTCAGTGTAACTATCCTTTAAATGTAAAACCGTAACATATATAAACTATTAAGTTCTACATTTTAAATAATTTAAAAAAAGGGGTGATTGCCTAGCAATCGGGGGTTATAAGATGATTGTTGAGAAAGATTTTTTAAGTAAAGTGAGGAGATATTTTAATCTGAATTTATATGAGGTTAAAATCTGGACTGCGTTGTTGTCAAGGGGAGTTTCCACTGCAGGTGAGTTATCTGAGATAGCAGATGTTCCAAGGTCAAGGAGTTATGATATTCTGGAAAGCCTTGAGAAAAAAGGGTTTATTGTAATGAAAATGGGTAAGCCAATCAAATATATGGCTATTTCCCCAAAAGAAGTTATTGAAAGAGTAAAGAAAAATGTCCACAAGCAGGCAGAAACTGATGTCAAGAAATTAGAGGAATTAAAGAGCAGTGAGCTGCTTGATGAGCTTAGCGGACTGCATACTGACGGGATCGAGACAGTTGACCCAACAGACCTATCTGGCTCTCTGAAAGGGAGAAATAATCTTTATAATCATATTGATATGACTATAAGAGGGGCAGAAAAAACAGTGACTATTGTCACTACAAAAGACGGCCTGAAAAGGAAAGTAGCTATATTAAAGCCTGTTTTTGAACAGCTTAAGAAAAGAAATGTGGCTATAAGGATAGCTGCTCCGATTGATAAGGATGTGAAGGATGAAGTCAAGGAGCTCCAGAAGTATGCTGAAGTCAGGAAAATAGACAAGACCAAGGCAAGATTTATTGTGGTTGACAGCAAGGAATTGATATTCATGGTCATGGATGATAAGGAAGTCCATCCAAGTTATGATGTAGCAATATGGGTAAATACGCCTTTCTTTGCTTCAGCTTTGGAGGATTTATTCGAATTAGCATGGAATGACCTTGAGACAGCAAAAAAGGTTCTGAAATTATAGGCCTTTTTTATTTATTTTTTATTTATTAATTTCTTATGTTTTTACCAATAGATTTAAAAATATCTTTATTTCTCTATTTTAATATTATAGGATATTATAATTGAATATATTAAAATAAAGGTGATAATATGGCTGATGAAGAACAAAAAATAGAACCCAATAAAGAAAGTTCAAAAGAGGAGAAAATAGGTTTTCACAAAGGTGCTTTAAGCACTCTGGCAAAAGAAAGGCAGGAACTTGCCAGAATTCTGCAGATTGTTGAACGGTTGATGCAGATTCATATTAGTGAACTCAAAGATATGGGTGTTGACCTTGAGAAAATAGCAGAAAAATCACAAGAGTCTGAGAAAAAAGAAAAGAAAAAGCCTATAGAGGATATCCTTTAGTTATTACAGAAATATATAAAAAATGGCTATAAAGTTTATAATATTTGATTTTGATGATACTTTAGAGAGTTTCAGACCTTATTATGATGAGGCTAATGTTTTCATAATCAAAAAAATAGCTGATAAATATAACCTGGATGCAGGAAAAGTTCTAAGAATTTTTAATAAAGTCAAGAATAAGATAGACATTTCAAGAAGAAGACCCACAATAGCACATAATAGGAAAGTATGGGTTTTCTACCTTTTGAAAAAATTAAAAGTCATATCTGACAGTGAGCAGCTGGACAGGGAAGCAGAATCCCTGAAGAATGAATACTGGAAAATTATAAACAATAAAGTTAAATTATTTCCGAAGACAAAACAAGTCCTTGAAAAGCTCAGGAAAAAATACTCCATAGTAATATTAAGCAGCAGTGACGGGGAACTAAAAATAAAACTGGACAGGATTGAAAAATTAGGGATAATTGATTATTTTGATGATATATACACAACTGATAAACCTGATATAAGCAAGCCCCATTTCATTATTTATAAGAATATACTTAAAGAACATGGTTTCAGGCCTGATGAGACCCTTGTTGTAGGGGACCATCCAAGATGGGATTTAAGGATACCTAAAAAAATGGGGATGACAACAGTATGGACTCAGCAGGCATTTAAAATGGATAAAAATCTTAGATATGTTGATTATAAGATAGACAGGATTGAAGAGCTGCCTGCATTGATTGAGAAAATAAACAGGGTCAAATATTGACTGTGGACAGTTTTCTTGATTTAGAAACATAATTCATAAGTTTTTTCTCTTTTCTGTTATATCTTCCTGTTCCAATAATATCTTTTTTGTATTTTACAATCAGATAATAGTCCAGGTCAAGGTTTTTATTATTATCCAGGTCAATTTCCACATCAAGCCCTTTCAGCCATTCCGTAAATTGTTTTTTATTTTCTAATTCAATAACATTTTTTCCAGCATTTTTTCCAGCAAGCTGTGAGCCTTCCCAGCTTGGCCTGAACATATTTTGTTTTCTGAATAATTCTCCTATGTACAAGCCAATCCTGTCTATTCTTAATGTCTCAAAATTAATATCTCTTATATTATCAGTTATAACATAAATCTTATTTTTATTGTTGATCAGAAAGACATATTCAAGTTTCTTATTGAGATTATATTGTTTTTTCAGGATTTTATGCAATTCCTTTATTTCCCTTGTATTCATTATAGCCAGGCTTTTCATATTTTTAGTAATTATAATTAGTTTTAATATTTATTGGTATAATCGGCTCTTGTGAAATCCTGTTCTACTTCACTGACTTTAACCATATACTTTGTATATGAACAAAGTCAGTTCCGCCTGGCCATGCCATGATTGCCTTTGGCAACCAATGCCATTCACGGCACAGACGCCCAGGATTTTATCAGAGCCATATAATCAAAAAAAATATAAACTTTGTTGAATTCTCTTTTTTAATGGATAAAAAACCAAGAGTGGGTATCGGGGTAATTGTGAAAAAAGATAACCTGGTTCTTATGGGTAAAAGAAAGAGCCCTCTTGGTACTGGTACCTGGTCTTTTCCAGGAGGCCGTTTAGAGTTTAATGAAGATATTGAAACCTGCGCTAAAAGAGAGGTTTCTGAAGAGACAGGAATCAACATAAAAAACCTTGAGTTCGGTCCTGTTACAAATGACATATTCAAAGAAATGGGCGAACATTACATAACCCTCTTTATTATTTCAGATTATGATTCAGGGGAAGTTAAATTAAAAGAGCCTGAAAAATGCGAGAGATGGCAGTGGTTTGAATGGGATAAATTACCAAAACCTCTTTTCCTTCCAATAATAAATTTACTTAAATTAAATTATAATCCTTTTAAACAATCTAAATAAAAAAATGAAAACAATAATATATATTTTATTTGTATTCCTGTTGTTCCTTAATCTTATAGGTTTTAGTTCTGCTGAAACTTCAACAGCTGAGGCTTATGTCAGGTTGGAAATAATAAATGATGTTCCTGAAATTCAAAAAGTTAGTTTTGATTCAGATGTTTATTATGGGGATTCTGTATTAAAAATGAATACGGATGTCAAGGACGAGTTTCCCGAACAGTTAAATTTTCATTATGAATGGTTTGTCAATGGTGAGTTGATAAGCACCAAGAGTACTCTTGAACATGAATTTGAGCCCGGAGATGAGGTTATGTGCATAGTTACTGCAGAGGATTCTGCCCATCAGTACAGCAATTCTGTAACTGTCAAAACCAGAATAAATAAATCACCTGCTTCTGCAGTCATTATTAAAAAAACAATGCTTTTAGTGGGAATAAATGATATAGACACAGGAGAAGTCATGGATTTGCAGGAAAAAGGCCTGATTTCTGTGACTGGTTTTGTTGCAAGGGAGGCTGATTATTCCGGGGGAGGCTTTTCAACTGTTTTATTATTAATGATTCTTGTGGCATTGATTGCACTTAATATAACTATGAGGATAAGAATTAACAAGCCACGTTTAATAAAAAAAGATGATTATCTTAAACAATAAATTTTTATAATTTCATAATATTCTGATAAAAAATGCAAAAGAAAACCAAGCTCGGCTATGATTTGTATGAGGTTATATCTGCCCTGCAAAAGTCTATAAGAAGAGGCAAAGAGAAAGATGCTTTATGGTGGGCTGTTGAGTTATGTGAATCAGAATTAATCAATATTGTTCTGGCAAGATTAAAGGTTATAGCTTATGAAGATATTGGTGTCGGGGATAGTGAAAAGGCTTTATTTGCCTTAAAGGCTTTGGAGGATTTGAAGGAATGGTATCCAGATAACTGGAACTGGAGACTGGCTTTGAGCAGTGCAGTCATGGCTTTATGCCGTGCTGACAAATCAAGAGATACATGCACACTGCCGGCGTGGATATATTATAAAAGGAGAAAAAATGATAAAATAAATATACCTGATTATGCCCTTGACAGCCACACAATAAGGGG
>CAZQLC010000001.1:0-6815 GCA_964594025.1 uncultured Methanosarcinales archaeon | reverse complement strand
TGAACAGGGGCATGGATTTTTTCTATAAGGAAGGCTCAAAAATAGAGCCTGATAAAGGAACAAAAGAATATACAGAAAAAGCAAAAGAGGCTTATGAATGGGCTAAGAAGAACAAGGTTTCTTTGTATGATGAAGGCTTAAGGAAAAAGAGTAAAAACAGGAAGAAAAAAGAAGAAGATAAGGATAAAAACATAAGATTAAAGAGATTTTTTGAAAAATAATAAATTTTATAAACTTCTACCCTCTTTTTTATTACTATGCTAGACATACATTTCATAAGGGAAAATCCTGATGTAGTTAAAAAGGACTTGAAAAAAAGAAATGAGAAAGAAAAGATTAAATGGTTGGATGATTTAATAAAGAAAGATAAGGAATGGAGAGAAATAAAACAAAAAATAGATAATTTAAGGCATAAAAGAAATATTCTTTCTGAGAAAATAAACCAATATAAAAAAGAAGGAAAAGATATAAAACCTATAATAAAAGAGGTAAAATCCATACCTGACAAGATAAAAAAGCTTGAGGAAAAGGGTTTAACATTAAAAGATAAGATAAACAATTACCTGCTGAAAATCCCCAATGTTCTGCATAAGTCTGTTCCTAAAGGCAAGGATGAAGAAGATAATAAGGAAATTAAAAAATTCGGGAAAAAGCCCAAATTCAGCTTTAAGGTCATGGGCCATGTTGAGCTTATGAAAAAGCAGGGCTGGGCAGATATAGAAAGGGCAGCCAAGATAAGCGGGGCAAGATGGTATTTTCTGAAAGGAGATTTAGCACTTCTGCACAGGGCAGTTTCTAATTATGCAATTGATTTTATGCTCAAAAAAGGCTATAGTTTCATTATTCCTCCTTTTGCAATAAACAGGGACTCATACAAAGGAGTGACTTCTTTAGATGATTTTGAAGAAATGCTCTATAAAGTACAGGATGAGGATCTGTATCTGATTGCCACTTCAGAGCATCCTTTGATGTCAATGTACAGGAATGAGATTTTAAAGGAAAAAGAGCTGCCTATAAAAATAGTGGGTTTCAGCACCAATTTCAGGAAAGAAGCAGGTTCACACGGCAAAGACACTAAAGGAATATTCAGGGTTCATCAATTTGATAAAGTAGAGCAGATAATAATCTCAAAACCAGGAGATTCATGGAAATTTCATGAAGAATTAATTAAAAATAGTATTGAATTCTGGAAAAAATTAGAAATTCCTTTTAGACAGGTTTTAGTATGCACGGGGTATATGGGGATTGTCGCAGCAAAGAAATATGACCTTGAAGCATGGGTTCCAAAGCAGAATAAATACAGGGAGATGGTTTCATGCAGCAATTGTACTTCATACCAGGCTGTGAGGAGCAATATAAGATATTTTCATGAAAAAGAAGAAGGAACCGATTATGTTCATACTTTAAATTCAACATTAATACCTCCCCCAAGGGCTTTGGTTCCAATATTAGAAAATAACCAGAACAAAGACGGCACAGTTACAATACCAAAAGTTTTAAGGCCGTATATGAACAACAGGAAGAAAATAGGAAATAAGATAAGATAAAACCAAATATTTATTTTTTTCAAAAGACACAATATTTATTAACATCAAATATTTTTTATATTTTTATATTTTACAAAAAAGAGGAAGCATAAAATATGGATAAAGAAAAGGTTTCAAAATATTTCTTTGTAATAATGATGCTTGCTGTAATAATCCTTGCTTTTTTTATTATAAGGCCTTTCCTGACTTATATATTATTAGGTACAATAGTAGGATATGCTTTTCTTCCTATGTATAAAAAACTTTCAGATAAGAAGAGATTCAAAAGCCTTATTGCAATATTTATGGTTTTGCTGATATTGATTCTTCTGGTTGTGCCAACAATTTTTTTAGGAAACATTCTGATTAAACAGACAATCCAGGTTTACAACACAGCAGGGCAGGCATTTATGAGCACTTTTTCAGACAGGATTGCAAATTTATTCGGCGAAACTTCAAAGTATTATTTTGAGAACAGCATCAACCAGTTCAGGTCATGGCTTGTAAATGCAATACCAAGCTTAATAACTTCAATGCTTTTTGTTTTTATAGGGTTTTTTGTGATGTTTTTTGTGATTTATTATATGTTTAAAGATGGAGATAAACTCAGTGAAGGGTTTAAGAAAATTCTGCCAATGAAAGAAGGGCACAGGGCTTATTTTGTTAAGGAAATGGAAAAAGTCACAAAGAATGTCATATATGGGCAGATGCTTATAGCTATAATTCAGGGACTTCTTGCAGGAATAGGCTTTTGGATAATAGGTGTTCCTAATTTCATATTCTGGGGTTTCCTTATAGCCATAGTCTCTTTTATCCCTTTGATAGGCCCTCCTTTGATATGGTTCCCATTGGGCGTATTTTATTTAGCCCAGAATTCGGCATTATTAGGTTCTTTTATTTTAATATACGGAGCTTTGGTGATAAATGGCTTTGATTATATATTAAGGCCAAGATTTGTGTCTTCAAAAACAAAACTGCATCCCTTACTTGCTTTATTGGGGGTTATAGGTGGGATTTATATGTTTGGCTTTATAGGCTTTATTTTAGGCCCTTTGATAATGTCTGTTCTGACTGTTTCACTTGATGTTTATATGAAAGAGTTTTCTTAGAAATCCTTGTTTTTAATATTCTTCCTCATTTTCTTTAGATATTGCTTTAGTTTTTTTCTTACTTTTTCTTTCATTTCTTTATCTAACTTCAGATTATCAACTTCCTTATCCCAGTCTATGTTTTCAGGTATTTTTGTTAATGTTCCTTTGAATGTTCTTCCTGCTTTTTTGGAATAATCTTCTATTTCCTGGGCAGACTTTGAAGCAAAATATCTTGTAATGGGGTATTTGCTTATTGAATTGGCTCCTGCTTTTAATAATAAGGGTATGTAATCTGTTCTGTCCCTCCATATTCCGCATTGTATGTCTATCTTGGGAAAATCTATCCTTGTTTTTGCTATCCATTCTGCCTGATATTCCAGAGAAGGAGGATTAGCATTTTCAAAATAAGTCCCTTTCTGAGGGTTTAACCCGTAGAAATGTATCTTTTCTATGTTATATTTTTCTATAAATTTTTTTAATTTAGGATAATCTTTTAAGGTTTCTCCCAGGCCTATTATTATAGTCATAGCTTTTTTCAGGCCGTATTTTTCAGCTGTTTTAAACATCTTTTCATATTTTTCTATGGGTTTTGAGGGGCAGACAAAATCATGTATTTTTTTATTAATGGTTTCTATTGAGCCCACAATGCCTTTTGTGTAGGGCAGGAATCTTTTTATTTTTTCCTCATCAACAGCACCGATGTTAAGCCACATCTTTTCATTTGTTATATTATACATATTCTTCAGTATTTTTTCAAATTCAATAGTCTTAAACGCGCCCAATCCCCCTGATATAAAACCCAGCCTCCAGCCTAGTTTTTTGCATAATATCAGTTCTGCCAGCAGTGAGGATTCTTTTCTTCTTGCCTTAACAGGATCTTTTTTGTTAGGCTGTGTGCTCATATAACAGAATTTACAGTTCCTTATTGCACAATACCAGCTAAAGAAAATAGCCCTTTCAAACCAGGTTTCCATAGGAAAGTTCTCTCTATAAATTTTATCTGCTTTGGTTATTATTTCTGAAACCATATTTAAAAAAGAAAAATGGTTCACTTAAAAAACTTTGTTTTTGGTTCTAAATTAACCTTTACATAGTAATGAAAAAACCGAAAAATTTATATATACTAGTATACATATATGTAGCGTATATTTAATAAAATAACTAAAATAACATAATAAACCTATTAAAATGAACCGACCAGCCGGTGAAAAAAAATTATATAAAGAAGTATATAATCTTGATTTAAATATTATTGATTTCGAGACTACTTTAGATAATATATTCTCAAAGTCTAAAAAAGATAAATTATATAACCTTGCCAAAAAGGTTTTTGAAGGCAAAGATAAGAATTATATTGAAAAATACTCAGGGAATTTTTATCTTTTTCCAGGTTTTAAACCCGAAGAAGAATACCTCGAACTAAAATTAAAGTTAGATAATTTTGATAACAGGTGTACCTTAGACCGTCTGGAAGTTATGTTAAAATGGGATAAATTAATAGAGAACCAGATTGATTTACATTTAAATTTTTTAAAATATGATGTTAATATTGAAAATAATGTTGATTATAGAGTATTTATTAAACCCAATAATTATGTTAAACAATTAAGAGAAAAATTAATGGGAAAATTATGCGGAGTGCTCAATGAAGAAGTTATTAAACAGGGTTATTCATTAATTCTATAAACATAGCACTGCTCCAGGCCTGGCAAAAGGTCCCGCCGGGATTTAATTCCTTCGCATCTGATAATTCAGAGGCATGGCCTATAAAACCCCTGAATAATATATCCTCTGTTGAGGCTTCTTTTATTTTCTCAATATATTTTTTGTATTTCTTTTTATTCAGTTTTATCATACATAAAGCAGTTAGATTATTCAGCCAGAACCATGAGTCCCCCTGATGATAACTGAAATCATTCCCCCCCGTATAATATTCATGGAACTCATTGCTTTTTTTGTCTGCTGTGCTTATTCCCCCCCAGCCAAGCCATAATCTTTCAATTAAATTGTCAAATACAGTCTCCCATTCTTTTTTTGTTAATAGCTCAGGGTATACATAATATGAGATGAATGCATTCGGCCTTATTTCATTGTCTTTAAGGTTATCTTTTAGAATTTTACCATCAAAGAAATTTTCTTTTATATTTTTCCTGAATTCTTTTTCTTTTTTCTTCCAGTTCTGGTTTTTTTCTAATTTTTGCATCAGGTTCAGCATATTAAGGTAAAAAGCCTGGTTTTCTATACAAAAACCCTCTCTTGATATGGTATCCATCCATGTTTCCTGGGCATAATTATGAATCATATTGTCTTCCATATAATTTTCTTCTGTTTTTTTAATAGCGTATTTAAGTTTTTCAGTTATGTAATCTCTGTCTTTTTTATCTGTTTTTTTCCCGAATTTTTTAATAAAATCCCTGACCCTCAAGAATAACCATCCTGTTGAATCAGCATTAGTGCTTTCATCATTATCAAGAATATTGGGAATCCTTCCGTTTTCGTTTATTTTTCCAAGATATTTCCATAATATTTTTTTGCTTATTTCATATTTTCCTTCCTGTATAAATGCATTCAGGGAAATAATTTCATCTCTGCTCCAAATCTGGAAAAACCAGGGCAGTCCTGCCCTTATATTTCTTCCGTCTTTCATTAAAGAAGATAATGAGTTTAAAGCATTTATATATGCAAAATCCATATCTTTTTCAGGAATTTTTTTCAGGAATCCCTGGCTGTTTTTCTCATTTATGTTTGATATGGCTTCCTCTTTTGTCCTGCCCTGTCCAATAATTATTTTAATTTTTCCATTGCATTTGATTTCCAAGGCCTGATAAACATAGAATTCGGAATTATTGCCCCTTTTTTTATCATAAATATATTCTTTCCTGTTCCAGTTATTGGTTAATTTATACTCTTTTACACCGTATAAAACCATGAAATGTTTTTCTTTATTTTCCTCATTAGTGTATTCAACAAGAAGATGTTTTTTATTTTTTATTTTGTCTTCATAAACAGTATAAGTCCTTCCGAACCGGGGTTTTGAAAAAATCTTCCTGAAATCCAGCTCAAGTTTAATCCATCCATCGTAATCATTGATTTCATATTTAAGGCAGTTATTTTCCAGAGAAAAAATCTCCTTTGTTTTTCCTGTAGCTCTTTCAACAGAATTTATCTTGTTTATTATTGTTTTTTCGGTTTCTTCTGTTTTATTTAAATAAATATTCTCAATTGTTTTATAAGGGGTATTATCATAGAAAGAAAACAGTCCATTATAGTTTGTGAAATTCCCGTCAAAAGAAAGTGAAAAGAACATATTCTGGTTTGATAAAAGAAAGCCAGTAATATCTTTGTTTTTTTCTTTGCTCTTCACCCCTTTTTTTAAAATTGAATGTTTTATCATGTTTATATTATTTAAACAGATAATATGCTGAAATCTATGTTAATTTATAAATTTAATTGAAATTAGCACAAAAATGATTTTATTACAAAAAAGGGGTAAACTATCAAAAAGTTTATAAGCATTTATTTATTCATAATTAGATTAAATTTTATAATGTAAAACTTAAAAAATGATAAATCTTAATTCAGGGGACAGTATAGTCCTGAAAATAGGTACTGAAGCCTTAAGGGATAAAGGGGAGAATAAAGTAGACCGCAATGTAATTGGATGTCTTTGTAATAAGACAGCTGAATTATATAATCAAGGATATAAGCCAAAGATTGTAACTTCTGGTGCTGTATTTAAAGGAATGGAGATAAAAGGAATGGACGAAAGGCCTGAGGAAATAATCAAGCTTCAATATCTTTCAGGTTTAGGACAAACCAATTTAATTAATATATATGCAAATGAATTTCTTAAGAAAGGTTTTAAGCCATTCCAGTTTCTCATAACCCATAAAAACCTTGAGAATGGGGAAAACAGAAAAAATATCAAAGAACTAATGGATATGTGTTATGCAGAAGATGAAAACACAATACCTGTAATAAACGAGAATGACCCTGTAAGCGATGAGGAGTTCAAGGAAAAGATAAAAAATGAGGAATATTATTTTGATGATAATGATACTCTTTCTTATTTAATAGCGAAATATTCGGGTTCAAAAATAGATATAATGTTCAACCCAAACGGCGGGCTTTATGATGATAATGATAAACTTATAAAAGAGGTTTATTTTAAAGAAAAAAATAAAATCATTGAAATGAT